>JANXYS010000413.1 GCA_025355935.1 Chitinophagales bacterium
ACAAGATTTGGCAATTAATTTATCCACTATCGTGGAAATAAAGAAAATAAAGTGGAAGAGTACACAATAAGACCACAACACCAGTAAGAATGCTGCTTTACACTAAAAATCAATTCCAATCCAGGTCTTCTTTTTTCTCTCGTACTTTTTAAAATTGAACTGATAAAGCTTTCCGGGGCGGTGTGGAACATCCTGTTCCATCTCGTCAAGGTCTGTGAGGAGATCCATAGAAAAAAACTTCTTGCGAAAGTTTCTGCGATCCATTTTAGTGTCAAGAATTGATTCGTACAAATTTTGTAATTCCCTCAGTGAAAACTTTTTAGGGAGTAAATTAAAGCCCAGAGGATGCTCCAAAATACGTTTTTGTAATCTTTTATAGCAGGTATCGAAAATAACCTGGTGGTCGAAAGCAAGGTCACTCACATTTTGCACATCGTGCCAGTGCAACTCGTTATCATAAATTTTTAACTTATGATGCTGAATATTTATGAGTGAGCAATAGGCCACTGTAATTACCCTACCCGCCGGATGCCGTTTAACTTCTCCAAAAGTTTGTACCTGCTCCAGGTATACGTCATCCAGCCCTGTTCGTTGATGTAAAATCCGGTAAGCCGATTTATCAAGGTCCTCATTGGGTTTAATAAGATCACCTAAAAGGGACCACCTTCCCTTATATTTTTTGAGATCACTTCTTATTAATAAAACCTTCAGTTTATTTTCATCAAAACCAAAAATTACACAGTCCACGGATAACGCAATCCGATTTATATTCTGGACTTCAGATTGGATTGCCGTGATGCTTTTATCTCCCATCCAGTTTTTTGCTTCAGCTTCGATCATATCGTCAAGGATAAAAACTATTGTTTCAAAAATGAAATATAATTTGATTTTTTATTTTGGGCAATTTTTAAGAAGTATGTACCAGCTGACAACTTATTCAACTCATTTGTAACATTAAGATAGTACTGTCCGGCAACCTGCGCCTTATTCAGTAGCAATATCACAGTTTGGCCCTGCATATCGTATATGCTTATTGCTACAAGCCCGTTTCCGCCAACGCGGTAATCTATGAGTGCAGTTCCTGTAACGGGGTTAGGAGAAATTTTAATTCCGAGGCCATCCCTTAGCCCGTTGATTCCATTATTACGATTAACAGTGGTAAAAGTGGAAGATGCATATACCGTGCTACTTGCAGAACTGCAGTTTGCACTTACCCTCCAGTCATACATTTTACCTTGAAGGAGGTTTAAAATCTGTACAGAATTATTTTGAAGGGCAGTAGCTGCTGACGACCAGTTGGAAGTGCCGCTAAGCCGATATTCTACATTAAAATATGCACCGTTCTGGCCAGTCCAGTTGAGCCTTGCACTACTTACCGTTACCTCTGTTGCTGTAAGATTAGACGGGAGAGCGGGTGTGGGAACGATAGTAACGGTTATCTGGGAGCGTGGTCCTTGACCGCATCCATTAGCTTGCGAAACATAATAGTTTGTAGTTCCCGCGCTTGCAGAAGAAGGTGCAGGCGCAGCTGATGAGCCCGAACCACCGCTTGGATTGCTGAACCAAAGTAAACCCGTACCTGTGGCTGAAAGTGCGCTGGTTACTGCATTTTGACAATAACTTACGGATGGGGTTACTACAGGAGCACCTGGTAATGCATCTACAGTAACAGTTATAATAGATCGGGGGCTTTCACATGTACCCGTAGTTTGGGATACGTAGAAATTAGTAACTCCGGGAGAGATAGTAGACGGAAGTGGCGCTGAAGAATTACCTGTACCGCCAGTAGCAGCGGTATACCATAGAAGGTTAGTGCCAGTTGCTGTGAGGGCTATTGCCGTAGCATTCTGACAATAATTTATACTCGCATTTACAGTTGGTGAGTTTGGTGTTGATGTGATCGTAACCGCAATCGCCGCACGCGGCCCTTCACAACCCGAATTGTTCTGGCTCACATAGAAATTAGTTGTGCCGATTACTGATGTTGTTGGGATCGGCGCAGTTGTTACTCCTGTTCCACCGGTAGAAGATGAATACCAAAGTAAGTTAGTACCGGTCGCAGTTAACGCTGCAGCCGTGGCATTCTGACAATAGCTAACCGCCGGCGTTACTACAGGAGCTGAGGGAATCGCGTTTGTTATGACAGCAATAGCCGCTCTCGGTCCTTCGCCGCAACTAAGGGTTTGGCTCACATAATAAGTGACAGTTCCTGCAGTAGTGGTAGACGGACTTGGCGCTACTGAAGAACCTGCTCCACCTGTAGAAGTTGTATACCAAAGTAAGCCGGTGCCCGTAGCTGTTAATGATTGAGTAGCCGCATTCTGACACACGTTAACAGGGCTCACAACAACCGGTGCGGGAGTTCCAACAGTTACGGTAACGGTAATGGCAAGCCGCGGACCCTCACATCCTGTAGTCTGGCTTACATAATAAGTAGTAGAACCTACTGTAGCAGTTGAAGGCGTAGGAGCGCTTGATGATCCGGTACCGCCGGTCGATGCTGTATACCAAAGTAAGCCTGTGCCGGTAGCACTTAAAGTTGTTGCAGTAGCATTCTGACAATAATTTATAGATGTAGTTGCTGTGGGGGCTGCGGTGGTACATGGTGGTACGCTAACGAACACATGATATTCACCGGGCTGCAACGTAATAGATTGAGCTGCATTGGTTAAAGTGAAATTTGTATTAATTGCGCCGTTTACTCCAGAGCCGATTCCGTTACTTACATAGTTGGTCCAGTCTCCCGTCGATTGAAAGGTGACGGCCTTTGTTTGCGCAACCACGTCAAAATTGGCGATTACGGTGATTTTTTTCCCTGACGCTGAAGGATCAGCAATCTGAAACGTTTTAACAAGTCCTCCACCATTATTAAAATCATAGGTAAAAGTTGTGTTGTTGAAAATGGCCGGGTTTGTTAAACGAAGATCGATTAGTTTGCTATACGTATCGTAGAGGTGTTTGCGGTTAGGATTATTCATATACTCCCAATAAGGCGGCTTGTTTGCTACGTTTGATCCCCCATAATTGATCGAAGTGTCATAACCCCTTTCTTCGAATTGCCAGATCATTTTTGGGCCAGGGACGGTGAAAAATACTGTAGCCGCCGCCTCTTCACGAGCAAGGGCAGTGTTCAGATTTTTTACGTTGTATGTTCCGTTTGCATTTCCATACTGTTCGTTTTTAAACATTGTACGTTCTTCATCATGGCTTTCCATGTAGCCAACTTCAGCGGGATTGGTAAAACCTTTTTGAGGACTGTTGTAAACCACGGGTGAAATATCTGAATTGGATGCATAACCCATAGTACACTGGTTGTATCTTGGATTGTTATTGCCCCAGAGCATAAAGCCCTGACTCGCATATTCCTGTTCTTCCTGGGAAGGTAAGGTTCCAAGAAACTCGAGGATCATGTAGGCATCAGGATGTGAAGCAATGGTACCGTTATAATATCTTTTCAAATTGGCAACCCGACTTGCATCGTAGTTCTCTACAGTAGTTGTTGTTGAAACTGTTTGAGTAAATCCTTTTGCAAGATCAAACCTGAAGCCATCAACCTTATATTCATTTAACCAATGGTCTATCGAACGTTGAACCAGGTACTGGGTTGCGGCAGAGGTATGATTAAAGTCATTAAATACGCTATAAGGATGAGGAGCGATCGGATTTAGCCAGGGGTTATTAGCAGCCGGACGATTATTTGCGGCGTCCCAGTAAAGTCTAGCCTCCGGGGCGTTATTGTTGCATTGGTTGTATACTACGTCGAGGATAACGGCCATGCCATTTAGATGACACTTATCTATAAATTCCTTCAATTTATTTTTAGTGCCGTAATATTTGTCCGGGGCAAAATAAAAGTTTGGATTATACCCCCAGCTTTCATTTCCGTCAAATTCATTAACAGGCATTAATTCTATGGCGTTTACTCCAAGGTTCTTAAAATACTGGAAAGAATCAATCAGCGACTGATAGCTATGTTGCGCTGTGAAATCCCGAATCAGTAATTCGTAAATCATCAGGTTTTTCTTATCTGGTTTCACATAACTAGTTGCCTGCCAGTTAAAGGTTGGTTCAGCTGTTTGAAAAATGCTTACAAGGTCAGTAGTAAGCCCCGTTGGATAAGGTTTCAAATTAGGATAAGTAACTGCGCTGATATATTGGTCATTATTTGGATCCAGTACTTTTTGGGTGTAAGGATCAGCTATTTTAATAGTATTGTCAACCAGGTATTGATAACCATACTCCACGCCAGGCGTTAATCCGGTTAGGGTGATCCAGTAATAATTCCCATCCGCAGTTTTATTCATCTGGTTTGAACACAATGCGTTCCAGTTCGAGAAATCTCCAATAACAGTAACGTTCGATTTATTAGGTGCAAACAGAACAAGGGTTACAGATGTATTTCCGGGCAAATAATTAATACCTTCCTGGGCACCTGAAGGTAGGGGAGCAATTGTGGCCGGCTGTGTTATAAAAAAGCTGAAAGAATCTTTAACTATCGTAGTACCATTGTTTCCAGTCAGGACAATTTTTTGCTCGCAGGCTGAAGTTAGGGTCGGCGTTGCCGTAATGCTGTTGCCGTTAGTTACCGTAGCAATATTTGTCCCGTTTAAGGTTAGAGTTAAGGCTGCATTGG
>JANXYS010000419.1 GCA_025355935.1 Chitinophagales bacterium
CGAAAGGCAGGCTGCACAGCTTCGCGGGCAAGGAGTAGCATTATTCCGGGAAGAGGTGGCAAAAGGTATGAGCCAGGCTGCAACAGAAATGAAACAAGCCAACCTGGATACGAACGTAATATTGTTTAGCATGTGGGTTGAAGCCATTAAAAATTTTGCAGAATACGGAAAGGGGAATGTTATATTCCTTGACGGGGGCAGTGATGGGATGGAAAAAACCATGAAACAGATCATGGCAATGACGCAACTGGAAAATAATAAACGCTAAATTATACTTACATTGTTTTATTATATGTGCCGTATTTTTGCGGCACATTTTTATTTTTATCACTATGGCATTTTTCAAGCAAGACAAGCCCTTTATAGTACCGACCACTGACGGTAAAATAATTGAAGAACATACGGGCCTTGCCAGCACCGGTGAAACTAAACTCAGCATTGCGCACATGATAGCCCCGGCTGGATGGAGTGAACCATTTCAGAAACCTGCATTTGATGAATATACCCTTGTTAGCAGCGGTAGAAAATTATTTGAAGTTGATGGCGAAAAAGTAGAAGTGGGGGCGGGAGAAAGTATATTAATAAAAGCGGGTAGTCGTGTGCGGTATAGCAACCCCTTTACGGCTCCTTGCGAGTATTGGAGTGTGTGTATGCCCGCCTTTACAATAGATTCAGTAAATAGGGAAGCAGAGTAAGATTAACATTTTCTTAAGCAGCATTTCTCATCCGAACGGGTTTATAACGGGTGCAATTTATACATTTGAGCTAAATAGTATTCCGCAACTGCAAACCCGCAATAATTTTTTAAGATATGTTTGATATATTTCTCCAGGTTGACAGTTTGAGTATAGCCGGTAATTCGCCGGCAAAGGTAGAATCAGTTTTTGGAATGCTTACTAAGGGCGGTCCCTTAATGATACCCCTGGGTTTGTTGTTTGCACTAGCTGTGTTTGTTTTTATCGAACGATTAATGGTAATTAAAAAAGCGGGGCAAGTTGATGAGAATTTCATGAGTATTATTAAGGATCACATTAGTAACGGCAATGTTGCCGCCGCCAGGAGCCTCACCAAAAACACAAATCATCCGGTAGCAAGAATGATCGATAAGGGGATTCAACGCATTGGTAAACCAATCGACGCCATTGAAAAGAGTATGGATAATGTTGGCAAGCTTGAAATGTATAAAATGGAGAAGAACCTTAGTATACTTTCTGTGATAGCCCGCATTGCTCCTCTTTTCGGTTTTGTAGGTACCATTGTCGGCCTTGTTATCCTGCTGAAGGAATTTGCAACCATTTCCAATCCGTCTATCAGTCAGATTGCCGATGCTATGTACATCAAACTAATTACCTCGGCGAGTGGCCTTATTATCGGTATGCTGGCGTTCCTCGGGCATAGTTATCTTGATACCCAGATCAACCGAACCGCAAACAGGATGGAGGCGGCTAGCAGTGAATTTATTGACATCCTGCAGGAACCAACGAGGTAATCGGATATATCATTTTTAAAATTACAAATGGCCGGACTTAGAAATAATAAACTCAGAAATGCGCACGAAGAAGCCGTGGATACTGGTCCGTTGAATGACATCCTCTTTATTCTTCTAATGTTCTTTCTGATGATTTCAACGCTGGCAAATCCTAATGTGATTAAGATGAGCGTACCGAAGGCGAAAAGCGATACCAAACAAAAACAGAGCGTTGTAGTAAGCGTAGACAAGGATAAAAATATCTATGTTGGCTCAAAAAAAATTAAAACCGATTCGCTCGAATCAGTTTTAAGAAAATATATAAACGAGGGAGATAGTGTGAAACCTGCAGTTGTTATAAACGCTGATTCCATTGCACAATGGGGAGAGATAGTCCGTGTGATGAAGGTTGCACGCAAATTAGGAGCCACAACGTCGGCTACAGTTACAGGCAATGAGTAGCCCACACAAATCTTTGTTTCCCAAACATATCTTCTAAGATACCTGTTTTAAATCCTGATGTTTCAAAAACCACTGCTACTTCCGCTGCATATTTTTCGTGGGTTTCAACAAATAAGATACCGTTGACTTCCAAATTTTCTGAGGCAAATAAGGCGATTCGTTTATAGAAAAGCAGTGGTTCACTCTCAGGGACAAACAACGCCGCATGCGGTTCAAAAGAAACCACATTTTTATCCATTTCTAATAATTCAGTTGCAGGGATGTAAGGAGGATTACTTACCACTACGTCAAATTTGTGGGTAAATGTTTCGGTAAGGAAGTCGATCCTTCTGAAATTTATTTTCGCATTATTATCCAATGCATTTTTTCTTGCAACCTCAAGTGCGTTTTCGCTAATGTCTATTGCTGTAACGTCACTCTCCTTGCTATTTTTTTTTATGGTTACTGCAATACAGCCGCTACCAGTTCCAATATCGAGCACCCGTAGTCCCGGGCGGGATTTTAAATAATTAAGCACATTTTGAACAAGCTCTTCGGTTTCCGGTCGGGGTATCAGCACACTGTCAGAAACAAAAAACTTCAATTTATAAAACCATGACTCACCTGTTATATATTGAATGGGCATATGCCTGAGCAGCCTAATGAGCGCTCCTTGCAGAAGTATAATTATATCATCTTCCACCTCCCTTGCATTTTTTTGAACCACCATCGAATAGTCCTCGCTGCCCGCCCAGCAAAACAGGATTTTGATAATTGCTTCGGCTTCTCCCACAAGGTAAATACCTTGAAGTTCTTTTACAAAGTGGCCATATAATTCTTTCCATGTCATCCGGGCAAACTTAATTCATTTTTTACTTGCTACTTTTGTAAGCATTGAACACAAACGAATCATACATGCAAAGATGCCTTCAGCTGGCAGCTTCGGGGGCGGGAAATGTAGCTCCAAACCCAATGGTAGGCGCATCACTGGTTTATAATAACAAGATCATTGGTGAAGGCTATCATATGAAATATGGTGAAGCCCATGCAGAAGTAAATTGTATTGCAAGTGTGGAGGCTGATAATAGGTCGGTTATCTCACAAAGTACTCTGTATGTATCCCTTGAGCCGTGCTCTCATTTTGGAAAGACGCCTCCCTGCGCAGATCTAATCATAGAAAACAGGATCCCGCATGTTGTTATCGGCTGCAAAGACCCTTTTGAGAAAGTAAATGGCGGGGGGATCGAAAAATTGTTGGCCGCTGGGGTAAGAATTACCACCGGCATACTCGAGGATGAAGCAATGGACCTCAATAAACGCTTCTTTACGTTTCATACAAAACAACGACCTTATATCATTCTCAAATGGGCTCAATCCGCCAACGCAAGAATTGCTACTGGAACCTTCGGGGCCGTTAAAATTAGCAACCTGATAAGTGATACGATGGTTCACAAATGGCGAAGCGAGGAATCAGCTATCATGGTTGGATTTAATACCGCAAAATTTGATGATCCGTCACTTACGAACCGGCTCTGGACAGGAAATAATCCGGTACGGATCGTACTCGATCCGGCACTTGAACTAAAGACCTCGCTGCAATTATTTTCTCAGCAAGCCCCAACTCTTATAATTAACCGCTTGAAATCTTCGACAGAAGGAAAGGTAAAGTATTGTAAGATCAGTGACGGCTTGCCCATTGTTGAAGAATGTGTAAAATTAATGCATAGCGAAGGGCTCCTTTCAGTAATTGTTGAAGGAGGTACAAAACTGATACAGGCTTTTATAAATGAAGGCTACTGGGACGAAATACGGGTTATTGAAAATTCAGAACTTCAGATTGAAGATGGAATTACGGCACCCAATATAGATGCCTTTACATCACCTGCGATAACAATGGTAGGAAGCGATAAACATATATTTTTCAGGAATAACACCAGCGGGATATGACAACAGCAGGCTTTTATAACACTATTGAAACGGAATCCTCTGCAGAATTTAAGGACAGGGGAAGTAAATTTTTGGCCTATGCTTTTCCTTGCGTTTCTACCGAAATTTTTAAAAAGCAATTACAACAAATAAAGAAGGAGAATGCTAAGGCCGTACATCACTGTTTTGCGTACCGGATAGGCACTGATGGAAATAGTTTCAGGAGCAGCGATGACGGGGAACCGGTGGGTACCGCGGGCAAGCCCATCCTTGGCCAGCTTGACAGTAAGGAAGTAACGGATGTAGCAATTGTGGTTGCGCGCTATTTTGGAGGTACATTACTAGGGGTCCCTGGTCTTATAAACGCCTACAAAACTGCAGCGTCCCTTGCACTTCAGGTCGTGCCTGTTATTCAAAAGCCTGTCCTGAAAATTTATAACCTTCAATTCGACTATACCAGGATGAACGATGTGATGGTCATTTTAAAACATTATCGATGCCTTGTTTTCAGACAGGAAAGCCTTTTATTTTGTGATATGCAGGTGGGAATGCCTGTAAACAGGAATGCCGAAATTTTGTACAAGCTCGCTGAATTGAAAACGGTACACGCGCAGCCGGTTACTACGACTACCGTCTAATAAACCAGGCATGATGTTTATCTAAAACTGTATGGCAACGCCACGAGAAAGATCTTGCAAAAGATTTTTCATTTTTATCCATTTGTTATTTAGGATTGTTAGAACCAGGATACAGTCGCCCCTGTTTTTAACATTATCATTCTAGTTAATTTGGTACCTAAAAAGGGGATGTTAAGGCAAGTGAAAAGCTTTTAACCTTTGCCCGGTAACTTATGTTTTTGGTTGAGTTAAAGCTTTACTTTGCTAAATGACGGCAAAATCGGTAGCGGTGTATGTTATTCAATAGCACCGGCTTAGATTTTGTTATTGTTAGGTAAAGACTCGCGAATAAATTCAATACGAAGTCAGGGAAATTCGAGTAATAAACTTTGGTTATGGATATCGACGAGATTCGGGAGTATGCTTTGGAAAAGGAGAACGTAACCGAAGGTTTTCCTTTTGGAGAAAATACATTAGTGTTTAAAGTGAACGGTAAGATATTTCTCCTTGCTTCACTAGAATCGCAACCATTAAGCATGAATCTGAAGTGTGATCCGGAGAAAGCCATTGAACTAAGGGAAGAATTTCCTGAAAACATTTTACCCGGGTATCACATGAATAAAAAACATTGGAACACCGTGATTGCAATATCTCCGCTTAAAAAGAAACTTCTGTATGAAATGATAGATGCGAGTTACCATCTGGTTAATAAAACTAAAAACGTAAAATGAGGAATAACGGGCTGATAATTTTCCTGGTGTTGCTTGTATCGGTAGCATTCTATTTTCTGGGCAAAAAGAACGGAAATAACCAAGCCAAAGTAGACGTAGTTCAAAATGTTGATCTTATCAAGGAAATTGCTGAGATGAGCGCGTTGTCAGTAGCAGGGAGCACTAACTTGAAAATGACCAACCGAGGCGAAAACGATGGTTTTTGGAACAAGTTTAAAAATTATTTATCAGAAAGTACCTTACAGGTTTCTATTCCGTACGAAGCAAAGTATGGTGTGGACATGACTAATCAAAAAGTTGAGATTGATACTAAAGCCGGTACTGCAAAAGTTTATCTTCCCCCTTGTAAATTGCTGAGTTTACAGCTGCGCCTCGATAAGGTAGATGCCATGAGTAAAACCGGCATCCTCACTACAGCGACTATTGATGATTATGTAAAAGCCCAAAAGCAATTATATGAGGAGGCAAACAATGCACTGGCAAATAATGCAGGTCATATCCGGCTTGCCGAAGAGCATATTCGCTTTATTTTAGAAAAATATTATTCGCCTTTAGGATTAAAAGTTGAATGTATTTTCGGCCAGGCTCCAAATCTCTTAAAGTAAAACCTACATCTTCAGCCTATTTGATAAAACTCCTGCTTACTACCAGATCTTTAACGCCATCTGCGTAGCTATAAAATCCTTCGCCGGACTTTATCCCTAGTCTCCCCGCCATAACCATGTTTACAAGTAATGGGCATGGAGCATATTTGGGATTCCCAAATCCATCCTGCAACACTTTAAGAATACTAAGACAAACATCAAGTCCAATAAAATCCGCAAGTTGCAGTGGCCCCATTGGATGTGCCATGCCTAGTTTCATCACGGTATCAATTTCCTCCACTCCCGCTACAGCTTCATACAAACTGTATATGGCTTCATTTATCATGGGCATAAGGATCCGGTTAGCGATAAATCCTGGATAATCATTAACTGCGCAGGGTATCTTTCCCAACCTTTTCGATAGATTCACAATGACCTCTGTGACCTCGTTCGCTGTGGCATATCCATTTATTATTTCTACCAGCTTCATTACCGGAACCGGGTTCATGAAATGCATACCGATAACCTTTTCGGGACGCTTTGTTGCGGCGGCAATTCTCGTGATGGAAATAGAGGAGGTATTACTTGCTAAAATACATGAGACGGGGGCAGACTGATCAAGTTGATGAAATATTTTCAGTTTCAATTCTACATTTTCCGTCGCAGCTTCTACCACCAGGTCAGCATTACTGACACCGCTGGCAATGTCTGTGTTGCTGGAAATATTGTGTAAGGTGTTATTTTTTTGATCTTCGGTTATAAGTCCTTTGGATAGCTGCCTGTTAAGATTTTTATTAATGGTTTCGATAGCTTTTTCAAGCTGCGCTGAATGTACATCTATGATGGTTACCTTAAAATTATTTTGAGCAAATACATGAGCTATCCCATTTCCCATTGTACCGGCACCGATGACTGCGATGTTACTGATTGACATTTTAGTTTTTTAATTTTCCTCAAGGGAACGGTTTACTTTAAAGATCTGCGGCTTTAAAATACTTTAGTAAGTCTATTTAAATGCGTTTAACCCTGTTACATCCATGCCAGTTATAAGAAGATGAATGTCGTGAGTTCCTTCATAAGTAATAACGCTCTCAAGATTCATCATGTGACGCATAATCGGGTATTCTCCTGTGATACCCATTCCTCCAAGCATTTGCCGTGCATCCCTGCAGATATTTGTTGCAACCTCGCAGGCATTTCTTTTTGCCATACTTACCTGGGCTGGAGTAACTTTCCCTTCGTTCATTAA
>JANXYS010000451.1 GCA_025355935.1 Chitinophagales bacterium
TAGATAGTATTCATAATGTAGCCGGGGCTCAGTCCGGAGCGCTTGACCCTCTGAATGACATGTTCTGGACTTGGAATTCTGGGTATGTTACCTGGAAACTTGAAGGATTTTCTGATTCGTCTCATGCCGATCTCCAACGTATTGAACAACATATTGGCGGCTATCGACATCCTTATAATACTTCACATTCAGTATATCTTTCCTTCCCTCAACCACTCGTAATCACTAAACAACATAACTCTGCTGACATAACAATCAATTGTTTCCTTGACGAATATTGGAGTTCAATAGTTACAAACAAAATCAGTGAGCAGCCCGTAATAGTAGCACCGGGAATTAAAGCCACGAACCTTTCGCAAAATTTCGGTAAACTTTTTAAAATAGCTAATATCAGGAATAAGTGAAGTTTATATTTACTATAGCACTCTTCGTTTTCGCGTCCCTTCCGGCGTTGGTTTTAATTTCTTTTAAGGAGGAAGCAGGCATTAAAATCAAGCCCAAACCAATAAAATTTATCATCCCCCCGGGGTGGCCTAAACCAGCCAAAGATATTTTTGCCCAAAACAAACTTACTGAGGAAGGCTTTGCACTGGGTAAAAAACTTTTTTATGATGGAAATTTGAGTCTTGACGGCCAAACAAGCTGCGGGAGTTGCCACCAGCAATTTGCTGCTTTCAGCACTTTTGATCACGATCTTAGTCATGGTATCGGTAATAGTTTTACCGAGCGTAATGCGCCTGCGCTGTTTAACCTGGCCTGGATGCCTGCTTTGCATTGGGATGGAGGAATAAATCATATCGAAGTGCAACCATTATCACCCATGACTGCGCATAACGAGATGGGGGAAACGCTCGCTAACATTCTTATTAAGATCAAATCCGATTCATCGTACAGGCGCTTATTTAAAAATGCCTTTTCCAGTCCTACAATTACGTCTGAAAAATTGTTGAAAGCGTTGGCACAGTTTACGGGCAGTCTCGTAAGTGCTAACAGCCGATACGACCAATTTAAAGAAGGTAAAATAAAATTTACAGGAGCAGAAGAAAAAGGCTATCAAATTTATAAAACGAGTTGTGCGTCCTGCCATCCTGAACCGCTATTCACAGATTATACCTACAGGAACACCGGGATGGATCTTAACAGGTTCAATGATGTGGGAAGACAACGAATTACAAACTCAGGAAGTGATTCCTTAAAATTTAAAGTTCCAAGCCTGCGAAATGTTCAATACACGGCGCCCTACATGCACGACGGACGGTTCAATTCGTTGGACATGGTGATCAATCATTACCGGAATATGAATAAAGAACTTCCGTCTATAGATCCTGGTTTGCGGAATATGAGGCCTGTTAGTGAGAAGGAAAAACAATTTCTCATTTATTTCTTATATACGCTCACCGATACTTCCTTTACAAAAAATAAGAGATTCGCCCCTGACCGCCCAATACTTTTAAAGCATTAGTCATAGATGCATCTTAAACATGTCAACTTAAGATTAAGCGATTAACATTATACAATTAAATTTGCCATAAATTAAGCGGACAATTTGAGCAGCATTAAAAAATTAGCAGGAGAAACAATTTGGTATGGTGGGAGTACGATCGCGGCTAAGCTGATAAATTTGTTGCTTACTCCTTTTCTAACTTATACCCTGGCTAATACGAGTGACTATGGAAAGAATGGACTGATTTACGCCGTTATTCCGATTTTTAATATAATTTTTACTTACGGATTTGAAACAGCCTATTTCCGTTTTTCAGGAAAAAATGAAGGCAGTCAGAAACTTTATAGTACAGCCTCACTCTCGATTATTTCTTCAACCATTCTTTTTACACTTATCCTTTGGCTCAATCGAAATCTTCTTGGCGGTGCAATCGGACTCGAGGCCTATCCCCTAATCATTAAATTAATGATTATGATCATTGCCGTGGATACGCTTGCTGCCATTCCATTTGCAAGGTTAAGACAGGAAGGAAGACCACGCAAATTTGCCGCAGCGAAAATTATTGGCATTCTTGTCAACGTTTTCCTTACCTGGTTTTTTGTAGGATATTGTCATACTCACTATGCATCCAATCATCATAGCTGGATCACTACTATTTATGATCCAAATCTTAACCCCATTACTTATGTGGTGCTCGCAAATCTTATACAGTCGATCATAACCCTGCTATTTCTTTATAAAGAGATCCTGCAAATACGATTTGATTTTGATGCAGACCTATGGAAAAGGATGATGATATACGCCCTTCCACTTATTTTGGTGGGCATGGGAGGTATGATTAACGAAACTATGGATCGTTTGATGATCAGGTGGTGGATGCCAGGTACAGAAACATTCCGAGAAGAACAGGTTGGAATTTACAATGCCTGTTACAAGCTCTCAATTCTTATAACGCTTTTCATCCAGGCATTTAAAATGAGTGCCGAACCTTTTTTCTTTAAACAATCCGAGGGCGCTAACCCGCAAAGGACATATGCCAGGGTGATGAAATTTTTTGTCATAATTATTTCAGTTATGTTCCTCGTAGTTAGTTTGTTTATCCCTGTATGGAAGTATTTCATCGGGCCAAAATATTGGGGAGGCCTCGGGGTGGTTCCTATTTTGCTAATGGCTAATGTTTTTCTTGGCATATATTATAATCTGAGTATCTGGTATAAACTAAGTAATAAAACAATTTACGGCGCCTGGATCACATTATTAGGTGCAGCAATCACCATTTCTATCAATCATACATTTATACCTACTTATGGCTATGTTGCCTGCGCATGGGCAACCTTCTTATGTTACGGTACAATGATGGTGGCATCTTTTACCTGGGGCCAAAAACATTACAGAATTCCATACGCATGGAAAAAGCTGCTAGCTTACCTCGTGATTGTATCTATACTGTTTTTCATTCACAAAGGGATTAACAGCCTATTCATAAATGTGTATTTTCACCTCCTTTCCGGTG
>JANXYS010000453.1 GCA_025355935.1 Chitinophagales bacterium
TTAATTGCATGTCGTTACATAAGATACTTTACCATGTAACTTTGGTTATATCAATAATACTATAACTGATGCAAAAAGCTTCTCTTCTCATTCTATCTTTCTTCTTCTTTATTGATTTCGCCTCTGCACAATTTTACTACAAAGATCTTGTAAGCAATGCCCAGCTTGTTTCAGATATGAAGCTATATAAAGAGAATAGGGTCAAGACGGTAAGGATTAAGAGTTTTGAGGATGATGGAACCGAAAGTGACGGTTTTTTCTGCCAGAAAAACGTAAGCAGGGATTACAGACGTACAGAACTTATGACAAGATCAAATATCTCCAGTCGTTCAATGCTAATTTCATTATTTGATAAGGAGGGCAAGCTCTTAAGTACAAATGACAGTTCAGACATTTCGGTAAGCAGGACTAATTATGTTTATGATCTACAAAATCTTATTAGCCGCATCCTTACTTCGGTTCGTTCGCAAGATGATGACTTTACCAATGCTATTTCTGAAGAACATATTTACGAATACAATGCGCAGAATCAGCCCGTAAAAATGACTCGCGTTAAGAATCGTATTGACTCTTCTGTAATTTCTTTTGCAACAGATGAAAATAATAATATTGCAATTGAAAAGGATAGTAAAAGTGGTAGTAAATACTATTATTATTATGATGCAAAGAAAAGGCTAACGGATATAGTGCAGACCAATGATTTTAGAACTAATCTTCATCCTGATTATATTTTTGAATACAACAGTGCCAACCAGGTTACTCAAATGACCGTTACGGAAGAAGGAGGAAACGATTATTTTGTATGGAAATATGTTTATGATAATGGACTTCGTTCTGGCGAAAGATGCTATACTAAAGAAAGAAAATTAATGGGAAGTGTAGCGTACGAATATAATTAATCTTATAATTGGCAGTTTTGGCATTTGTTAATCCAGTTTGTTAAACTCAATTTGAAAGATTGCTGATGAATCAATTAATTCCCGCCTAGATTTCAAATTTGCATTTAACTGTCGGTTAGTCTAATTTAAACATTGCATTGCTGCAACTATAAAACAAATAGCGTTTGTATGGCAGGAAACTGCTGGCGTTAATTACAACATAATACTCGAATACGAGAGATTTTTCAAACTTACCAAGTATAGAAAGTACAAAAAAATGCCCCGGCTATTAATCGGGGCACTTTCATCGGATTATACCTATTAGAAATTCCTAACTGTCATTTCAGTTCTCCTGTTTTTAGCGCGACCAGCAGCAGTTGTGTTATCTGCAACCGGCTTAGTTTCACCGTAACCGGTAGATTTTAAACGGCTTTCAGCGATTCCTTTGCTGATCAGGTAATTCTTAACTGACGCGGCACGATTGTCAGATAATACCTGGTTCTTTTCGTCGGAACCCTGAGCATCTGTGTACCCATCAATGTCGATCATTAAACTCTCATCGGTTTTCATCAAATCAGCAACTGCGTTCAAAGATTTGAAAGATTTAGGAAGTAATTTGTAGCTGCCTGTTGCATAAAATACGTTCTTTGCAGCGAAATTTACTTTCTCTATCACTTCTTTTGCAATTTCAGGGCAGCCCTGGTTGCTTACTGGACCCGGACGTGAAGGACATTTATCTTCTTCGTCGTTAACACCGTCCCCGTCAGTATCAGGAACTGGACAACCCTGGTAACGAGCGTACCCTTTCACTGTAGGACATTTATCTTCTTCGTCATTAATACCATCTCCATCTGTATCGGGAATTGGACAACCCTGGTATTTGGCGATGCCTGCAACATCGGGGCATTTGTCGTCACCATCAGCGATACCGTCACCATCACGATCAGGGCAACCCTGCAGAACTGCTAAACCTGGCGTATCAGGACATTTATCATCAACGTCAAGGACGCCATCACCATCACGGTCTAACACCACCGGAACAACCGGAACAAGAACAACAGGCGGTTTAGGCTTGTTGAAAGATTTTACAATACCGAAGCTATGATAGAAATGATAAGCAACATTTTCTGTTACGGGAATTCGATACTGAGAATTAAGCAAAATGTAAGCATCTTCAAATACATGAAACTGTAGGCCAACACCAACCGGTGCAAAAGCTCCATAGTAGCCTTTAAATTTTGAGGCGCCAATACCAGCTGTCAAAAAGGGATCAATGAAAAAGTTGTCTTTGAGTAGTTTCAGGTTAGCGGTAGCTGCAGCTTCAACAAGTAAATATTGCTGTCCATCCGACACTTTATTAGGAACAGGATAATTTGTATAACTGCCAGATAGAGTACCAACAAAATCAACATGATCACTGACACCCTGCAGATAGCTTAACGCTAATCCTCCAGTCATCCTTTTAGTTTTTAGATATTGTTTTGCGGCAAGCAAATTTGCGAGTCCGTTGGCTCGAAGATCAGCAGCAGATGCAAAATCATTTAAAATAAATTGGATGCCTAAAGAAGGGGGTTTTTTAAAATTATTTTGCGCGAAGCTGGAGGTGCATACAGCCAATGTCAAAATCGCAAAAATATATTTCTTCATATTTTGTCAGTTTTGGAAACGCAGCAAAAATAGCTGCTTAGTTCCACATGGTGAAATTAAATTACCTACAAATACCATCCTGAAAAATGAGGTTTTTAAGATGTTTCTAACTGTTTTTATTTGATAATACTTCGACCTTCACCCGGGTGAGACCGGATTTTATAAAGCCTAATTTTTGAGCTGCCGCTTTAGTAAGGTCCACGAGCCGACTGGTGGTCGGGTGGAGGCGATCATTTGTCTTGACAATAACTGTCTTGCCATTTTTAAGATTGGTAACCATTATCCAGGTTCCAAGGGGTAGACTATTACAGGCTGCAGTGTATTTAGCATGACTGAATTTCTCGCCATTGGCTGTTTTACGAC
>JANXYS010000531.1 GCA_025355935.1 Chitinophagales bacterium
TTAATATTGAATGACAAATTGCGCAGTTTTGCAATGCGTTCCGTTGCCCGGCGCCTGAGTTCGTCTGTTTCGTCCTGCATTGCAGGTTCCTCAACTGGAGACATCATGATGGGCTGAGCTTGTTGTACAATTGGCTTTTCCTCCGCCGCCTTGTTGGAATCTTTAACTACCAGTTGCATTTCAATTACCGGTTCGTCGGCCGGAATATTCAGCTGCAGTGGAAGTGGTTCAACGTTTGATTTGGATTCCGAATTCTCCGGCTTCGCTTCCGCATAGATTTGCGAGGGCTTGGCCAGAAAGCTCCCCGACGAAAGGGAACTCTTATTGCTAGCATCTTTATTTTCTATTGTGCTTTGGGGGCTGTTAACTTCAGCAGTTGGTTTTGGCTTTTGAGAAGGAATTGGAATGGGTAATTCAATATCAAACTCCACCACCGGAATTTGATCTGCTGCTGAAGATATTTCAAAAAAGATGGGTGCATCATCAATCTTTTCCACAGTAGTATTACGAGGTAAATCTACTGATTCAACCACTTCGTTCATCGTCGGCATAAACGGATCTACAGGCATTTCTATCTCAAATAATTCATTAGTTTTTTGTAAGTCGGTCTCGAACTTGAGGGCATGTTGTGCATTCTTTGAAACTGGTACCGGCGAGGGCATATCAAGATGCATTACGATCTTCTCGTTCCTGCTTTCAGTTACCTCCACGGTTTTAGGATGTCGTGCGAATGGATCTTTATGTTCGAACCCAGTAGCAATGAGCGTGATCCCTATCTGGGCTCCTAAAGTATTATCGTAACCAAGTCCTAAAATTACATCAGTGTCTTCTCCCGCCTGGCTTAATAAATAATTTTGTATAACCTCAACTTCGTCCATTGTAAACTCATATTCACCTTCTGCTGAATTTATATTGATAAGAATCCATTTGGCTCCCCGAATATCATTATCATTTAATAAAGGAGAAGTTAATGCGTTCTCAATAGCCAGGTGTGCCCTGTTCTCACCTTCTGCGGCAGCACTTCCTAAAATTGCAACACCACCGTTACTCATCACAGTACACACATCCGCGAAATCGACGTTGATCTGGCCGGTACTGTTGATTACGTCGGTGATACATTTTGCAGCCGTTGCAAGAACATTATCTGCTTTTGCAAATGCTTCTTTCATTTTAAGATTTCCAAACTGGTGGCGCAACTTGTCATTGCTAATTACTAAAAGTGTATCTACATGATTCTTCAAAAGCATTATTCCTTCCTCTGCCTGGGCTATCCTCTTTTTTCCTTCATATGCGAAAGGGGTTGTAACTATGCCTACAGTGAGTATGCCTAGGTCTTTACAAATCTTCGCTAATATAGGGGCGCCACCTGTTCCGGTTCCACCACCCATGCCGGCGGTAATAAAAGCCATTTTGGTATTTACCTCAAGTATCCGTTTTATTTCCTCCAGGCTTTCTTCTGTAGCCTGCCGACCAATACTAGGATTGGCTCCGGCACCAAGGCCTTGCGTTAAATGCGGGCCTAATTGAATTTTATTCGGCACATTGCTCAAAGCAACGGCCTGCGCATCAGTATTGCAAATAATGAAGTCTACACCTTCAATATTCTGCGAAAACATATGGTTAACAGCATTGCTTCCGCCGCCACCCACACCAATTACCTTGATGATGGACGATTGGTCTTTTGGCAAATCAAATTGAATCATGTCTGTAAGTTTGTAAGTGTTAGTAAGTGTGTGTTTGTATTTATCTTTTTAGCCAGTAGCGGAAATCACAACTGTGACTTCTTCGCACTAACCTGTTGAGGCCTATAAGACGATACTAAAATTGCGCATCTTCTTCTTCCTTAAACATTTCGATCAGGTTATTCTTCATAGCATCCATAAATCCTTTAATCGTTTTCTTTTTAGCTATTGGCAATACCGTTTGTGGAATTTGAACATCCACTTCTGTCGTGGCCTGTGCCTCTACACTGGTCTTTTCCTGCTCGCCCGACACTTTGATGAAATTCTGCTCAAAGGTTTTATTCTTATTCTCGTAATCATTGTACCCTTTAAGTATTAAACCGATACAAGTGCTGTACATCGGCTTGGCAAGTTCCTCAATATGCCCTCCGCTTAAATGTTCATTAGGATAACCTATTCTTGCATTCAGGCCAGTAACGTACTCCGTCAGCTGCAATAAATGTTTTAGCTGTGATCCGCCGCCAGTAAGTATTACGCCACCATTTAGCATTCTGTTATCAAGACCTACCTGCTTTAGATGATAACTTACGAAATCCATTATTTCGCTCATCCTTGCCTGTATAATGCTGGCCAGGTTTTTAACCGAAATTTCTTTCGGTGCCATTCCGCGTAAACCGGGGATGGTGATAAATGCATTCGCCTTTGCCTCATCACTTAATGCACTTCCAAACTGTATTTTCATCTGCTCGGCCTGGGTTTTCAAAACACCCAAACCCGTTTTGATGTCGTTCGTAATATTTTCACCCCCAAAAGGAATAACAGCTGTATGCTTAAGTATTCCTTCATAGAAAACTGCT
>JANXYS010000012.1 GCA_025355935.1 Chitinophagales bacterium
GCAACCATTAATCTCGATGGAGTGCCGGCAACAATTGATCAGCTGGATGATAATACACTGATCCTTTCCAGTTCAAGTAATATTAATGGAGTTACTACCTACTACAGGTACAGGTTTAGCCATTAGTCATCTTAAAGTCCCGTATAGTTATAGGGACTTATTTGTTTTAACTCCTTCTTAAGAGCAGCACTTATTTTTAAGCCATTCACAAAATCGTGAATGGTCATTTTGGTTATAGCCTGATTTCCCCGCGTAAGTTCTTTAAGTGCCTCGTATGGCGATGGATAATTTTCACGACGAAGGATGGTTTGAATGGCTTCAGCTACTACTGCCCAATTATTGTCAAGATCCCATTTTAATTTCTCTTCGTTTAAAATAAGCTTTTGCAACCCTTTTTCAATAGCTGCAAACGAGAGCAACGTGTGTGCCAGTGGAACACCGATGTTCCTCAAAACTGTGCTATCAGTAAGATCCCGTTGGAGCCTTGAAATTGGCAATTTAGCCGACAGGTGCTCAAATAACGCGTTTCCTATTCCGAGGTTTCCTTCTGCATTCTCAAAATCTATCGGATTTACTTTATGCGGCATTGCACTACTTCCGATTTCACCTTTTTTGATCTGTTGTTTAAAATAGTCCATGCTTATGTAAGTCCAGATATCCCTGCAGAAATCGATTAGAATATTATTGATCCTTTTAATTGCATCAAAGTGCGCAGCCAGTGTATCATAATGTTCAATTTGTGTAGTAAATTGTTGTCGCTGCAGCCCTAATTTTTCTTCTACAAAGTTATTTGCGAACCCTGTCCAGTTGTATTTCGGGTAGGCGATATGATGAGCATTAAAATTACCTGTTGCGCCGCCAAATTTTGCCATGAAAGGAATGTAGCTGAATAATTGAATTTGATTATCCAGGCGCTCAACGTATACCATGATTTCCTTCCCCAAACGGGTTGGCGAAGCAGCCTGGCCATGCGTACGGGCAAGCATGGGGATGTCCTTCCATCTTATAGCGAGTTTGTGCAAATGTTTCCGGAGATTTACGAGAGCCGGAAGGTACTCAAACTCGATGCTATCCTTCCATAACATAGGTACGGCGGTATTATTGATATCCTGGGAAGTAAGTCCAAAGTGAATCCATTCTTTTAGCGCATTTCCCCCGAGAAGGTCAATCTTTTCTTTTAAATAGTATTCCACAGCTTTAACATCATGGTTGGTCACCGCCTCCGTCTTCTTTATCTGTAGGGCGTCTTCTTCGCTAAAATTCAACACAAGTGCCCGTAAAGAATTATTTAATTTAGTATTTGATTTAAAAAATTTCTTTTCTCCAAGCATAATGAAATATTCCACCTCTACCTTCAACCTGTACCTGATAAGTGCGTATTCTGAAAAGTACCCTGCAAGTTGATTTGTGGCCTTATTGTAACGTCCGTCGATGGGCGAGATAGCGGTAAGAGGAGATAGTTGCATATTAATAGTTGGGATTGAAGTAATTTTGCAGCGAAAATAACCTAAAGCAATTGGAAAGAAAAATAAGGGTGGGAGCGGTAAGTTATTTAAACACCAAGCCGCTGGTTTTTGAATTTGAACGTGGGGCGATGAGTGACAAAATAGATCTGTTGTTTGATTATCCAGCAAATATAGCCGCGATGCTGCTTGCAGATGAAATTGACCTGGGTTTGATACCTGTAGCGGTAATTCCAAAATTAGTTGAGAGTCATATTATATCGGATTTTTGCATTGGTGCAAGTTCAGCAGTAGCAAGTGTTTGCTTGTTTAGTGATGTCCCCTTAGCAGAGATCACTCATATTCTAATGGACTATCAGAGCCGTACATCCGCCGCATTGCTTCGGATACTGGTAAAACATTATTGGAAAATAGACCCGCAATTCATCGACACCAAAAATGGCTACCAGGAAAGCATCATGGGAACTACTGCGGGTTTGGTTATTGGTGACCGGGCTTTAAAGCAACGGTTACACTCCACTTACACCTACGATTTAGCCACTGCATGGCGGGATATGACAGGGCTGCCATTTGTTTTTGCGGCGTGGGTTGCGAATAAGCCCTTACCAGCATCTTTTATCGCGAACTTTAATATGTACACTGGAGCGGGGCTAAATCATTTACCCGAAATTGTACTAGCAAACCCATTTAAAGAATATGACCTTATGAAATATTACTCAAATAATATTGACTACAAGCTTGATGATGAAAAGAGAGAGGCGCTGGGGGTATTTTTAGGATATTTAAAATAAGGGCGGCTTTTTATGATTCTTAATTACTTTGAATGAATTGGATCTCAATCCAATATTTTTTTTATCTGATCAGCAATACATTTCCTTTCCTGGTAATTTCTCCGCATGCAAGCACAGCTCTGACATAAAAAACATAGGCACCCTGGTCCGCTATAACAGTTTTGTAGCGTCCGTCCCAGCATACATTTGGGTTGTGGGTTTCAAAAACTTTCGTTCCCCACCTGTCATAAATTATAAAATCCAGTTGTTTTATCTCGCCCCATTTTGATACTCCAAAGCATTCGTTTATACCATCGCCATTAGGAGTAAAAGTATTGGGCATGTTGTAGCCCCCCAGTTCAGCTTTGTAATATAAAGTGATGGTGTCCACATTTAAACAGCCCTTGTTATTAGTTCCTGTAACTGTATAAAGGGTAGTCGTAATAGGGGCGGCAGTCGGGCTCGCAGTCATAGCATTGACGAGAGAGTTGGCTGGGCTCCATGAGTAAGATAATCCTCCTGTAGCCGTCAACTTTGCGGAACTTAGCGCACAAGTGATATCGTTAGATTTTGTGGCTTGTATGTCGGGAAGTGGATTTACGGTAACTACAACCTTAAAACTACTGTCATAGCTACAAACCTTATCCGTAACCGTGACTGTATAATTAGTGGTAGCTGATGGGGTTGCAACAGGATTAATGATGTTAGTTGAACTCAGACTGGTTGCAGGGCTCCAAACATAAGACACGAAAGTGTTACCGTTATTCCCGTTTAGTGAAACTGATTTTCCAACGCAGAATTCATCGTTTGGGGGACTGGTGAGGCTATTTCTCAATCTAACGGTAATGTTAACAGTATCCATCCCAACACATCCGTTTAACGTACCTGCAACTATATACTGATTTCCGCCATTACCTGAGAAGACGGGATTGTATACATTCGGATTATCAAGCCCTGCAGCAGGCGTCCAATGATATGTCTGGGCCCCGTTAGTAGCGAGAATAATTGTCCTGTTGCTACAGATCAGAGAATCGCTTATTGTTTGAACTTTAGGAAGAGGCTTTACCATTACCATAACTGTATCCTGATTAGAACATCCCAAACTATTGGTGCCGGTCACGATTAATTGCTGCGAAACTTTGCTGATAAACCCAGGGTTAGATATTAATGCATTATCAACCGAGCCTGAAGGCGACCAGCTATAGCTGGATGCACCAGAGGTATTGAGCGCTAAAGAAGCACCTGCACATATAGAAGTATCAGCAATCGATTTTACCAACGGTAGTGGCTTTACAAATATTGTCACCGAATCTATCCCGGTGCACCCTGCAGCATTAGTAAGTGAAAGATAAAATTTGGTGGTGGAGGCCACCGATGCAGTTGGGTTTGGTAACGAGCTGTTGTTTAAAAATTGCGCTGGGGTCCAGGAATAAGTTCCGGTGCCTGTTCCTTTTAAAACTCTGCTTACAATCCCTGAAGAACAGTAAGCACTATCCGGGCCCGCATCGACAGAAACACTAGTAGTGGTTATAGTTTTGATGATACTGTCCTTGCAACCGTTAATATCGGTAATTACGAGCTTTACGGAATAATTTTGCGCAGCTCCGGCGAAGAAATGAGATGTATTTTGTGTTGTTGAATATACGCCATCTCCAAAACTCCACTGCCAGGCAACGATTGGAAAGCTGTTAGTAAAGCCGTTTCCGGAAAAATTAAAAGAATTACAGGCATTAGTGACGGCGGAAAATCGGACGCTATCAATATTTGGCTTAAATATTACATCATCAGTTGGGGTAATTACATTGAACATATTTATACCATTAGCACCGGGAGTTGCTCCATAAGGATCATTACCATAAGAAGTACAAACGCCATTTAATCCACCGGAATTTAAAACCGAAAGCTGCGAGGGTAAAACGTTTTGCCTGATCCAAGATATACCACCACCTCCTCCACCGCCCGGCCCGGCCCTTAGAACTCCGGCCGCACTCATGTTTGCGCCGTTACCACCTTTCACTTCAACAACACTGTTGTCAAGGAACGTAGTAAAATCCGTTACAATTGCTCCTCCGGCACCGCCACCGCCCATGCCGGTGTGGCAATTTATAAACGTTCCGATACAGTCAATTCCATTCTCACCATTTGAAACTATTTTAAAACTATTGGACTTTATAAACCTTGCTTTGACAATAATGATACCACCGCCGGCGCCTCCATTGGAAACAAAGCCACTGCCATTATTTGCATGTCCAGTTCCTCCACTACCACCCATGAAAACCTGGTTGGAAGCATTGGAGTAAATTAGGGCGTGTCCCCCGGCACCGCGATTATCTACACTAGTACCGCACGATTCATATTGATACCCACCCGTTCCGCCTTTGTTGCCATTTCCGCCACCGCCCCCACCGCTTTTATTAGAGTTGCCTCCTCCACCCGCATTGGCAGGTGCGCCTTTCCCGGCCGCTTTAGAATTTTGTATGATAGCAATACCAGTACCCTTCGGGGAAGCAGTAAGGGGAACATTATTTGCGTAGTAAAAACTATTTTCTGAGCATGTTGGAGTAGTTGCAATAAGATTTGAACCACTTCCAGCTAGAAATCCTTTACCTGAAACGTCAATGCTGTTCTTCAATTCTAAAGTATCCCTCACATTAAATACTAAAACGCCACCTTTCTGGCCATCCCAGGGAATACATGTAAGGGTGTCCGAAACCCGGCTATTCACAAAATATGGGACTCTGATTAGTTGAACCTTTCCAGCCGTAAAATTGTAGTTTCTGGTTACACGATTTAAAAGCGTAACCAAATTGCCAGTCTTGCTCTGAACGTAATTAAATTCGTAGTTACCTGCATTTTTGTAATCGGTTACACTGCCGAAACTAGCAGTGTTTGTCGAATCTATTACTGCGCCATTCATCTGGATCAGTAACACGGTATCGCCGACATTAAATTTGGTAGCGTCTTCCAGTAAAACCTTATTCAGACAAACATCTAAAGATGATGCGGGGCTATAATCATTGATGGTATAGGAAGTATGTGCAACGGGAATAACGACGCATGAGTCAAAGATAAAAGGGCATTTGGGATTCACCTGGTTAATGCTTGCCGCGCCGGAAAGCGTGGCATTCCATTGGGGATTACCTTGCTTGTTCAGAAGGTTATCGAAGGTGTAGTAAGCCTGGAGACCAGGTTGGGTTGGTGGACTGGGAAGCGGAATGCTCATATACCCTTTAATCTGAGCTTGTGTTCTTGCCACATTCCATATTCTCACCTCATTTGTATACCCGATAAAGGTTTCTAAGGTTACTCCCGTGTACATCCCAATCCTTGTTGGATAGTCATTTTGGAAAAGCGTACCGGTTGCTGCCACCTGGCTCATGAGGAAACCATTCCTGTAGAACTTGAGACTACTGCCATTATAAACCATGGCTAAATGATAAGTTTTATTTAACTCAATTTCACATACATCAGGCGTCGCGAAAAATCCGTTGGAAGTAGTTATATATGCGTGATTGGGCCTTAGGAGGTAGTTTGTATTTGGTGGACCGAGGTGTTTTGAAACAATATCCCCATCATTTCCATCTCCTGTGCCGGGCAGATAAGATGCTGTGCGATTG
>JANXYS010000272.1 GCA_025355935.1 Chitinophagales bacterium
ACGGGTGTCAACATTATAAAGTTGACACCTCAAGTATTCTCTCGTCTTCTGTAGAAAAAAAGCTGTTAATTCTGCTGACATCGTTCCGCACGAGAGGATACTGAACCAAGCCCATATTACAACTCCCTAATCATCTTCTCAAAAATCCTGCTCAACGCCTCATCTGCCTTACCTGCAACTTCAATGATCTCCGAAATATTCACCGGCTGCAAATTATCAGGATCACATTCGTCAGTAATGACACTCACAGCTGCGCAGGGAAGGCCGACATGGTTTGCCACAATAACCTCGGGCACAGTGCTCATCCCTACCATATCAGCACCTATTCCGCGCAGCTGGCGATATTCTGCACGGGTTTCGAGGTTAGGACCCGGAACCGCAACGTATACGCCCGTCTTCATTGTTGTTCCCAAAGCTGCCGATGCAGCAGCGATGGCACCATTAAGTGCTTTGCTATAAGGCCGACTCATATCTACAAACCTGTTTCCAAATGCCGGGTCGTTCATGCCACGCAAAGGGTTTTCGGGCAAATGATTAATGTGATCATCTAAAATTACCAGGTCTCCTTTTTTATATCCAGGATTCATCCCGCCGGCCGCATTGCTCAATAAAAGGTTTTTTACGCCGAGTGATTTAAAAATCCTGACCGGAAATGTAATTTCCTGCATGCTATAACCTTCATAAAAATGAAAACGGCCCTGCATTGCAATCACTTTTTTGTCCCCTATCCGCCCTACAATCAGCTGGCCTTTGTGAAATTCTACAGTTGCCACGGGGAAATGCGGAATGCCACCATACGGAATCACCTGCACTCCTTCAAGCAGATTAACAAAAGCACCCAGGCCGGTTCCCAGCACAACTGCCACATCTGCATTATCAAACCCGCGGCTTTTAAGGAATGAACTGGTTTCTGCAATTTTTTCTAATATGTTTTCCATCCTGCAATATACCCATATCTTAAAAACCCGCACCTCCGGTAATTCGTACTTGAGATAATTGTTTTATTAGTTAACTTGATATCTTTATGCGGACCTTCTTCTTCTCCATTTTATGCTTTTTTCAATTGTTGGCGATAGCACAACAACCTTATCATAAGGGCGATGTAGTAGCCAATTTCACTGCCGCAAAAATTCTCAATCACACCAGCTTATCAGGAGATTTCAAATCGTTACAAAAAAAGATCACCATCGTCGATTTCTTTGGCACCTGGTGTGCTCCCTGCATACGGGCTCTGCCCAATCTAACATCCTTACAACAAAAGCATCCTGCAGAAGTAGCGGTGGTACTTATCTCTATAGAAAAAGAAGCGCAATTAAAAAAGTTCATTTCCTCACGCCAGGGCTTTGCCTTTCCGGTGATTGTTGATGAAAACAGCAGTATCAGCAACCTTTTTCAGCCACCCTCTTATCCATATACAGTTGTGATTAATGGCAGCAACCAGGTTATTGCTATCACCGAAGCTTCCGGGATAACAGATGACCTGATAGCCCAATGGTTAGTGGCGAAACAGTCGACGCCTCTACTTAGAGAATTGCCTGAACCTACTCAACCAAAACAACCAGACATTCAAATGGATAATCCCAATCGTAGTAACAATGCCTATACTTCTCTGTCAGCTGATTTTATTTACGCAGCAAAAACAGGTAATGAAACATCAAAACTAGTTGAGCAGCTTAAAAATATTAATTTTGATAGCCTTGTAGCAGGCCTGTCAACTGATGACAACAGAAAAGCTTTTTGGATAAATATTTATAACGGATACACGCAACTCGTGTTAAAAAAAGATCCAGGGAAGTATACTAACCGACGTGCTTTTTTCAAAGCGAAGCAAATAAACATAGCTGGAAAAATCTTAAGTCTTGAAGAGATCGAACACGATTTTTTACGACGATCTAAAGTGAAATGGAGTTTAGGCTATTTGAACAAATTTTTTCCTGGGAAACTCGAACGTCAGTTGAGGGTGGATAAACTCGACTACCGTATCCATTTTGCCTTAAATTGCGGAGCAAAAAGTTGTCCTCCTATTGCATTCTACGATCCTGCAACTATCAACACCCAGTTAGACATGGCTACAAGAGCTTACCTAACCGGGGACGTGGTTTACAATACCGAAAAAAACTCATTACAACTTCCAGCCATCATGGGTTGGTTCAGGCATGATTTTGAAGGGAAGAAGAACATGCTTCGGCTACTTAAAAAATACAGCATAGTAGCGGAAGATAAGTACCCTTCCATATCGTTTAAAAAATTTAACTGGAATCTATATTTGAGCAATTACAAACATTAATTTATGACTAATCATTATTACAACGCGGACGATCTTGCAAAATTTGGCAGCATTGGCGAATATCAGAAAGAGCTGGGGGACAAGTTTTTCAGTTGGTATGGTGCGGCATTCGCTGACGGTGCGCTCACTGCTAAAGAGAAATCACTAATTGCGTTGGCGGTAGCACATGCCGTACAGTGCCCTTATTGCATAGACGCCTACAGCAGTGACGCCTATGAAAAAGGATATAACGAAACACAAATGATGGAGGCAGTGCATGTTGCTGCAGCTATTAAAGGTGGCGCAGCTCTGGTACACGGATTACAAATGATTAATAAGGTGAAAGAAGTAGCTATGTAAACGAGACCCTATGAAATCACTAAAAGCGGATCATAACAAACTGGCGGATGTACACGAACAGTTAGTAGCATTGGAGCAAGGCACACATCCTGATGATCTTTATCGGATCATTCCATTTCAGCAAAAACTGGAACAGGCAGGCCTTTATCCACTCAAAGCCACGAAAGTGGAAATATTGCAAATCAATGTTGGCAAAATGTGCAACCAGGTCTGCAAGCATTGCCATGTAGATGCGGGTCCCGATCGCAAGGAGATTATGACAAGGGCTATCATGCAGGACTGCATAGATGTAATAAAAACCAATCCCTCTCTAACAACGGTTGATCTTACGGGTGGTGCGCCTGAAATGAATCCCGACTTCCGTTGGTTTGTTGAACAAATCAAAGCAGCTAATCCAAATATTCACATCATAGTACGATGTAATCTCACCATCATCAGGGCCAACAAAAAATATTACGATCTGCCTGATTTTTTTAAAGCGAACAGACTCGAAGTCGTTTCTTCATTACCCTTCTACACGAAAGACAGAACTGACAGGCAGCGTGGCGATGGTGTATTTGAG
>JANXYS010000088.1 GCA_025355935.1 Chitinophagales bacterium
ATCGCTAAGGTTAAGAACATCAGGGGTACCTCTATGTTCGGGATGAGTTTTGTTTACATCATTTTTGATGATGATGCAGATGTTTATTGGGCACGAACAAGAGTACTCGAAAGGCTGAATTATGCACAGCGCTTATTGCCCGAAGGCATTATACCAACGCTCGGACCAGACGGAACAGGTGTAGGACATATCTTTTGGTACACCCTGGATGCAAAAGGCATGGACCTGGGAGAGCAAAGAGCTTTACAGGACTGGTATATAAAATTTGGATTGCAAACAGTTCCCGGGGTTGCCGAAGTAGCGTCGTTTGGCGGTTTTGAGAAACAATATCAAATTGTTATAGACCCGGTTAAGCTACAGTTCTACAATCTTTCTATGATGGACGTGATGAAAAAAGTAAAGGCTGGTAACAATGATGTAGGAGGCAGAAAATTTGAAATGTCGGATATGGCATACATCATTCGTGGCCTGGGTTACATAAAGAACCGAGAAGACGTTGAAAAAATATCAGTATCAAACAACAATGGAATACCTGTAAGAGTAAAAGACGTGGGCAATGTACAAATGGGCTCCGATTTGCGATTGGGCATCTTTGATGAAAACGGGGATGGAGAAGCAGTAGGCGGTATAGTGGTGATGCGTTACGGGGAAAATGCCGATAATGTTATCAAAGCGGTAAAAGCTAAAATGAAGGAAGTCGAGAAGGGCTTACCCGCAGGCGTTTCGTTTAAAATAGCCTACGACCGTAGCACGCTGATTGAAGCTGCCATAGAAACCATTAAAAAGAAGCTGCTGGAAGAAATTATAATTGTTTCTCTCATCGTCATGCTTTTTCTTCTTCATTGGCGCAGCGCTTTGAGCATCATCATCCAGATTCCTATTACAATTGCCGTCAGCTTTATCCTTTTAAATGCCTTTGGTATATCCTCCAACATCATGTCGCTTACAGGTATTGCTTTAGCAATCGGGGTGATTGTAGATAATGGGATTATCATGAGCGAAAACGCATACAGGGGACTTTCCGAATGGCAGAATGACCCGGCAAACAAAAAAGTATAACATGAGGTTTTTAAAATCACAAAGTATCATACCTAAAAGGACGACTTACACAAAAGTGCCGGAAGATATTCGCATGGCTATCATCGGCAAAGCCAGTAAACAGGTTTCAAGAGGTGTATTTTTTTCAACTGTCATTATCATCGCCTCCTTCCTTCCGGTGTTTTTGCTAACAGGCCAGGAGGGCAAGCTATTTGGTCCGCTGGCATACACGAAGACTTTTATTTTAATTGTCGATGCCATCCTCGTGCTGACATTAGCCCCCGTACTGATTTCATTCTTTATGAAAGGCAGGTTTAGAAGTGAACACAATAACCCCATCAATCGCTTCCTGGAAAAAGCATACGAGCCCATTATACGAGCATGCATCAAGTGGCGTAAAACAACCATAGCCGTTAACATCCTTTTATTATTGATTAGTATCCCGTTAGTAATGAGTTTAGGCAGGGAATTTATGCCGCCTCTTGATGAAGGCTCCATTCTTTTTATGCCTGTAACGCTACCGGATGTCTCTAATGCCGAGGTGAAGAGAATTTTGCAGGTACAGGATAAGTTAATAAAATCTGTTCCGGAAGTAGCGCATGTTTTAGGCAAGGCAGGTCGTGCCAATACAGCTACTGATAATTCACCCATTAATATGATTGAAACGATTGTGATTTTAAAACCCCGGGATGATTGGAGGGCAAATCTTACAAAAGAAGAAATTATCAATGAACTCAATAGCAAACTTCAGATTCCGGGCATAACTAACGGCTGGACCCAACCGATCATTAACCGCATCAACATGCTTTCAACAGGCATTCGTACAGACGTGGGTGTAAAAGTATACGGGCAAAACCTGGATACTATTAATCAATTTGCCCAAAAAGTAAGAACAGCTTTGCAGGGTATCAATGGTGTTAAGGATTTATATGTTGAACCTATAACCGGCGGTAAATACATAGACATTGCCATCAAAAGAGAGGAAATAGGAAGATATGGATTAAGCATAGATGACGTGAACACAATCATCGAGAGTGCCTTAGGTGGTATGAAACTTACCACCACCATTGAAGGACGGCGCCGGTTTTCAGTGAATGCCCGTTTTGGCCAGGATTTTAGAAATAATCTTTCAGCCATTAAACAATTGCAGGTACAAACCCAAAATTCCGGACCGATACCGTTAGAGGCTGTGGCTGATATAAAGATTACAGAGGGGCCGCCAATGATCAGCTCCGAAAATGCCTTACTAAGGGGAACTGTTTTATTTAATGTAAGAGATCGCGATCTGGGTGGTACCGTTGAGGATGCAAAAGCACATTTGGAAAAAATGATCGGGCAGATGCCCAATGGCTACTTTCTTGAATGGAGCGGTCAGTATGAAAATCTCATAAGAAGCCAGCAAACCCTAAAGTTCATACTCCCTATCGTACTTCTTATCATTTTTACATGCATGTACTTCGCGTTTCACTCTGCCAGGGAAGCATTTTTTAGTCTTATATCCATTCCCTTTGCGTTAATCGGTGGTGCGTTCATGATTTACTTTTGGGGCGTAAATCTTTCCGTGGCGGTCGCTGTGGGCTTCATTGCCTTATTTGGTTTGGCGGTGGAAACAGGTATTGTTATGGTTATTTATTTAAATGATGCCATGCAACAATTGGTTGCATTAAAAGGGAATTCAAGAGAAACTATCACAAAAGAAGATATCAGGGAATATGTAATTGCTGGTGCAGCAAAGAGATTGCGACCAAAAATTATGACGGTTACCGTTTCACTGTTTGCATTGATTCCGATTCTATGGAGTTCAGGAGTAGGCAGCAACGTTATGAAGCCAATTGTATTGCCGATGGTTGGCGGTGTACTTACTTCTGCAACGCATATTTTGTTGGTAACTCCACTAATATTTTTAATGACTAAGGAATATGAACTGAGGAAGTTTGGAAAAATCGATGTGCTCGATGCAAAACATTAAAGGTGTAATGGGTTATGAAAAAACAAAGTAAATATTTGGGGGTAGGATTATTAACTGCGTTCACGGCTTCACTTTGCTGTATTACACCTGTATTGGCATTGGTTGCCGGAACAAGCGGATTTGCTGCTACTTTTTCATGGCTGGAACCTTTCAAGCCTTACCTCATTGGATTAAGTATTTTAATGCTTGGATTTGCCTGGTATCAAAAATTGCAACCTCCAAAAAAGGATGAATGTGGTTGTGAAATAAGTGGAAAGAAAAAGTTCATTCAGACAAGCATGTTTCTTGGATTAGTTACAGCTTTTACGGCCCTGGTTCTCTCCTTCCCTTATTATTCAAAACATTTTTACCCAAAAAATGATAAGCAAAACATGATAGTAAACAGGGAGACTATCAGGACCGTTGAATTAAAAATAAAAGGTATGAGTTGTGCAGCCTGCGAAGAAGAAGTAAAGCATGAAGTATATAAATTACCCGGAATCGTTCACGCAGAAGTTTACTACGGAAAAAAGAATGCAATCATAACATTTGATTCGTCTAAAACAAACATGAATGCGATTGAAACTGCAGTGAACGCCACCGGATATAAAGTAACGGAATTCAAAACAAAATGAAAATGGAGATACTAATTAAGTCAACCCTAACCTGTCCACTGTGCGGACATCAAAAGGAAGAAGATATGCCAACAGATGCATGCTTATATTTCTACGAATGTGAACAGTGTAAAGCAATATTAAAACCAAAGGATGGCAACTGTTGTGTTTTTTGTTCGTATGGCACGGTGCCTTGCCCTCCCATTCAAGAGGGCAAAAGTTGCTGCAACTAACCTCTAAATTTATTCAGATGAAAAAGATATCAGTAGTAATGGTTGTAATACTTTTAAGGGGACTTGTAGCTGATGCTCAAAAGATGACAGGCATAAATGAAATTATTCAAACAATCAGCGTTGATAATCCTACCTCAAAAGTATATGAGGCCCAGATTCGGTCTTATGATGAAGCGGCCAAAGGCGCAAGAAGCTGGATGCCTGCTGAATTCGGAACGGGTTTCTGGATGACACCTTATAATCCCAAGCTGTGGAGGAAAGGCGATAACGGTGCCACAGGCATGGGTCAGTACATGCTGTCGGCTCAGCAAATGTTTCCCAATAAAAGAAAGCAGGATGCAGAAGAAGCATACATGAAAGGAATGTCGGCAGCAGATAAAGAAAGGGTAAAGTTTGAACTTAATCAATTGTACGCGGAGGCTAAAAAGAATTACTATGAATGGATCATTCTTAAAAAGAAGCTAACAGTATTGAATGAAAATGAAAAGCTCCTCAATTTCATGATCAGGGATGCTGAAATAAGATATAAGAACGGGCTAGACAAACTGAGCTCCTATTACAAAGCAAAAGCCGAGTTAGGAAATATCATGAACAACCGGATAGGGTTCGAAAACGAAATAACGCAAAAACGTATAAGGTTAAACACCTTGATGAACAGAGTTAAGTCAGAGCCCTTCGATATTGATACCGCGTACCGCATCGGGGATTTTGCAGCTGCGGATATCGATACGAATAATTTAATAAACAGGAGTGATATCAAAGCCATTGACAGGGATATTCAATTATCGATGCTGCAGCAAAATATGGAAAGAACAAAAGTAAAACCGGAGTTCGGGCTCAGATACGATCACATGTTTGGATTCGGTGGTTTTCCGATGCAGTACACTTTGATGGCTATGGCAAAAGTACCGATAGGGAGGGCAAACCGGGCTTCAAGGGCAAATGTGGAAAGTCTTAAATGGAAAGCAGACGCTTTAGCAATGCAAAAAAAAGTGGTATTGAATGAGGCGTCGGGCATGGCTCTGGGACTAGATACCGACATTAAAGCAAAGTATAAACAGGTGGTCCTATTTGAAGAAAACATTATTCCGGCTTTGAGGAAAAATTACCA
>JANXYS010000160.1 GCA_025355935.1 Chitinophagales bacterium
GAAATCAGGATGAATTTCATGATGGATGTTTGAATTGTAAAGTAAGCAGCAAAAGATGATAAAAAGAATTAAATGTTCAACCCGAGTCTGGCCTAAACGTGGTAATTTGTAAGAAATTAAACCCATCTTTTGCTATCCATATTATTCATATTTGCAAGGACATTTCCACGGAGAAAATCCGCGCATACCATCTCATTGTTGCCGTTCTTCTTTGTCCTTGTTTTATTAGCAATGATCCAGTTTCTTAATGGCTGCAGTTCCAGCAAGAAAGCTCAAGTGCCTCAATCAAAATCGGCTCATACTAGCATTCTTCCTGATAGTTTAGTGAAAAGACAGGCATCTGGTACCGACTTTTTTGCTACCGGTAATATTCCCCGTGCATGGACGCTGGATCTAGACGTAGATAAGGAATTTATTTTCAATGCAGGAGATATTAAAGCAAATATAACAGCTGTAAAACCTTCAAATCCATCCAGAGGGCAAAAAAAGTATTATCGTTCTTCAACTACCAACGGAGAGATGGAAATAATTATTTATGACGAAACCTGTGATAATTCCGATCAGTCTCAAAAAGTAGATGTGAAATTTAATAACACGCTTTACACAGGTTGCGGAGCCTACTTATATAACCCGCAACTAAACGGCACCTGGATACTGGTGCAGAGCGGGAAGCAAGTCTTCAAAGCTTCGGAATTTTCGAAGGGCATCCCTGTATTAATCTTCAATACATACAGTAATATGTTATCCGGCACCGATGGATGCGGAACAGTGAATGGCCCGATATCGGTAATTGGCAGCCGCATAAATTTTGGCACCCTTAAACTTTTCGAGGGTCCCTGTAAAAATCAATCAGTAAGAGAAATCCTAAAATCGAAACTTAGTAATGTCACTGCTGATTATTTCTTTCAAAATGGAAAACTTATCCTGTACCTTATAGATGATAGCCAACTAATCTTTCGTAATGGAAATTAAAATGATGACAATTTAAAAATGATGGCCCTAATAATTTGAAGATTGAAATTATTTAATCGATTTCAAATCCCCAGTCGCGCCCCTTTTCCGTAGCAGGCAAGCCATCCTTTATCCAGCGGGCCGGCCTCGCATCTTTAAGATAGTAATCGAAGAATTGAGCAAGCCTTAGTGAAAGATCTTTTCTATTCCGGCGTTCCGTGAGGTTATGATCTTCCCCGTTATATTCAAGCATCCAAACTTTCTTGCCCAGGCGACGCAAAGCAGTGAAGAATTCAATTCCCTGGTACCAGGGAACGGATCCATCGGCATCATTATGCATAATCAGTAATGGCGTCTTCACCTTGTCGGCTGCAAAAAGAGGGGAATTTTTAATGTACAAGTCCGGCCGCTGCCAAAGTGTAGCTCCAATTCTGCTTTGGGTTTTTTCATATTGAAACTGGCGATTTAGCCCCGTGCCCCACCTGATTCCACCATAAGCGCTAGTCATATTTGCTACCGGGGCGCCTGCACTTGCAGCCCTGAATATGTTTGTTTTCGTAACGAGGTAGGCTACCTGATACCCACCCCAGCTCTGGCCTTGTATGGCCATCCGCGTACTGTCAACCCAGGGCATTTTTGCAAGGTACCTGGCAGCACTCACAACACTATTGTAGGCACTTTGCCCAGGCTCGCCGGTTTTATAATAAATATTCGGATCAAAGACAAGATACCCGTTACTTACAAAATAAGGAACATTAATGGTTGAAGCACTCGGCGCTGGTGACTTGTAGCTAAACAGTCCGTCAGAATTGCGTTCGTAAAAATAAAAAATAATCGGGTATTTCTTATGCGGATCAAAATCCTCGGGCTTATAAAGAATTCCTTCACCCATCTTACCATCAAACATCTTCCAGCGCGTAAGCTCGGCCGTTAGCCAGTTAAATGTATCCTGCTGTGCGGCAATATTTGTGAGTTTTTTTAACGAGTTAAGCGTGTGCCCCGCCATCAATTCAGACTGACTGATATTTGTGCGCTGGACAATGTATTCTTCGGCATTTCTTGCCTTCATAAGTTGTGAATAATCGAAAGGTCCCTTCGACAATTCAAGTGGTGCTGAAGCATCCCCAACGTTTGTCGTGAAATATCCTCCATGTTTATTTACCTTATCCTGGGCCTGTAGTACAATTGTTTCACCTGGCAGGAGGAATCTTTTTTCAGGGTCTAGTTTTAGATAGGTAAATTCAGTTTTATGTTCTTTGCCATATCCCGCCGTAATATTTACGGGCATACTAACGCCATCCGGATCGAGTTGCCAAATATCATAATTATCCTTAACAAGGAAGGCGTCATCATTTTCTGTCCAGCCGATAATACCGCTTGGTGCAGGAAAATCAGGCACATCATTCTTCATGTCGTACAATGGCTCCTTAATGCTAAGAGAAATATTTTTTACCGCACCTGTGATAATATTATACGTAAAATAATTTTTTGCCTCCGGGTTGTACCAGTAAACATACTTTGCAGAAGGCGATGCTACATAAACACCATAACTGTTTGCTAAAACTGTAGTCTGCTTTCCACTGCTCGTGTTAACGACGGACGCCGTATTTTTTGAGCGTCCTTCCCACTGGCTGGCGATTCGATTTCCTTTTGAACTTTGGACAAGTACCCAGCCAGCATTTCCTTCATCCACCAGCGAAGCATTCTCAGCGTTCTCATTGGCGAGTTGAATGATCCCGTCGGTACCAAGGTTTATCACCGCCAGATAGCTTCTACGTTGCTCCTGGGTAAGCTGTTTCAACTGCTGTGGCTGCAGGTAGTCATCGTTATAATGCCAAATATCCAAACGTGCTAACTCGAAATCGACTAGCGTGGTATCCCTGGCAGGCTGAATGGGTGCGACCCCGAAAAATAATTTAGTTCCATCCTTACTGAAACTTACATTTCCATACTCGCTAACGGTATAACCTAGTTGCATTCCGACAGTACTCTTTTTAACCATCAGTTTTGCACTATCCATGCCGGACTGGAAATACCAAAGTTTATAAAATTTTTGAAGAGCTTTACTGCTACTGTCTCTTTCTGCGGAAAATGCAAGTTGTAAACCTTGTTCGTCAAAACTAAAGTTTTTTGCATCATTAAACCCTCTCATCACCGTGTCAGCAAGCTGTCTTCGCAGATCATACAACAAAATATAAGCCTTGCTGTTGCTGTCTTTCAAATTACGATTGACTTCCACAAGTAGTTTAGTACCTTTTTTATCAAAAAGGTATTCACTGACCTGCTTAAAAATAACCGTACTATTTGTTATGAGGTTTTTGAGAACGAGGTCGGTACTATCAGATACGCCAACAACCGCCGCATCGTCTCCTTCAGCGTCTGAATTATACTGTGCCGAAAGTAAATCATCCGCCTTTTTATAAATTACTTTAACTGCCTTCTGAGCGGCGCCCACAAGTTCTTCCCTTTTGATTTTGCCTTTCACCGAATCAAGTGACTCTCTGATCAGGGAATCAGCAAGTTTAGTTAGCATGTCAATTCTAGCCTTCACGGAATCCGGGGTAAGTCTTTTCTTTGTAGTGTCGGGCACGGACTTTTCATTTTGATAGGCAAGCCAGCCCGAACCTTTTTCAGGCAACCGGTATGATTTTATCCTGCCTACCTTTTGAATTTCCTTTGTTGCTAAGTTTACGATCACTAAAGAATCTTTAGGCATCTCATCAGGTTTCTTTTTCTTAATTTTCGCCTGCCTTGTATCCTGGTATGCGGGCTTCATTTTAAAGACCGCGAACCTGCTATCATCACTGAACGCCCCGTTATACCCATAGGGAAAAGTTAGTTTGGCATCCTCGTTTAAAGACTGGATGATTAAACTCCCATCGCCTTCCTGTGCATTGATAGCATACAACACAAATTTTCCATCACTGCTAATGAGACGCTCTCCAACAGATTTCCAATTATCATATGCGGAGTGATCCAGTGGCTTCTTGATCTGCGCTGCGGCATAAAATTGTATGGATAACAAAACAACAACGTGAAAGAATTTCTTCATCAGCAAAAGATTTTGGAGCTAAAGTTATAGGAATGAATTTATAATATTTCCGGGATGAATGAAACTTCCGGAATAGTTAGCCCTAAGTAGATGTAAGCACAGAAGGATGTTGAACCTCTGGCAGTTTCATCTTATTTTTTTCAACGAAATGAAGAATTAAAAGAGAAATAACCATCCACATAAATCCCATGCAAAATCCGACTATTACATCACTCGCATAATGAACACGGAGGTACACCCGGCTCAAACCTACCAGCATCATTACAACCAACAGGAAAGCAATCAGGAAAGCTTTTAATGTGCGGTTTTTAAGCTCTTTATGAATTACATAAATGAGCAAACCAAAAAATGAAAAACTCATGAAGGCATGGCCACTAGGGAAACTCAGGCCTTCTACTTCTTTTAAAAGCGGCACCAGCGGCCGCGGGCGTTTAAAAAAAAGTTTCAAGGCAAACATTATCAACAGGCTGGTGATTGAGACTGACGCAATTTTAAGCCCAAGCCATTTATCCTTTTTTATATATAGAAAATAGAATATCAAAATAAGGTAAGCCGGAATTAAAAAATATTGAGAACCGAGCAGGGTTATAGCTCTCATAACGGATGTAAGGCCCGGCGTTACATAGTGGCTTAATTGTTCAAACACTCTAAAATCAAAGACTTCTTTTTTAAGAAAGAAAATACGTTTAATAAAAAATACTACTATAAATAAGGCACAGAGAAAAGCAGTAAGAATCAGTAACACTTCAATAGTAAATAACTTTACCCGGTTTAGCAAATAGCTTTTTGCTTTATACTGCTTTACCATGCAATGGTTAGATTTTCAGTGAAAATAATTCGATACCAGTTGCTTTCCCTTTTAATTCTACTAATCCGAGGCTTTGAACCTGGAAACTCTGAAGCTGACTCTTTTCAACAAATTCTTTCGAGACAATAAACTTCTCATTGAGTTCATTGCACGCGCTCCTGATTCGGGCAGTCGTATTCATCGTGTCGCCGCTCATTGCAAGATCCTTTTTGATGACGCCAATTTCACCAACTGTAACTTCTCCAACATGTATACCTACCCTAAATTCAGGAATAATATTGAATGCTCTGCGGAAATACTCACTATGTTTCTGAATATTTTTTCTTGATTCGATTACCGCCGCAAGGCAACGCCTGATATTCTTTTCATTGTCAATCCATGAAACTACAATCTCATCGCCCACGTACTGGTAAATTATTCCGTCGTACTCGATCAGGGCTACCGAAACATGATATATAAATTTGCGAATGAAAAGGAAATATTGCTGGTGGCCCAGCTTCTCAGCGATGGGAGTGGAATCTTTAAGATCAATAAACATCACTATCCTATCTTCAATCTTTGGTGTCAGGTATTTCCCCCTTAATATATCAAGGAATACCCCGGGGGAGTATTTATCGTTTATTTCCAGGTAAAGCTGGGTAATAAGAAATAAGATAATCCAGTACAGTGTTTTTTTAAATAACCAGTAAAAGTCGAATGTTCGTGTCGTAAAGTTTTGGAGAGCTCCGTCCATAGATTCATGATGGATCAGCTTTTTATCAACAAACTGAACCAAAAAGTTCATGAGCAGAGCTGCAATTAAAACGATAACGGTTTTTGCAAAAAAGTTAATGAGTAAAGGCTTGTTTTTGAAAATATCTCTCAGGCTAAAAACAAATAGGTAACCCATAATGAAGCTCATTATAAATACCAGTGCACTCCGTGTAAGAAGAGATAACACTAATAGCTCGACTGATCGGTCAGTGTTTAAGATGGTTACGGAAATATCAATTAAGGTCCAGAAGATCGCGATATACAATACCCTTCGGAAGCGATATCTGGAAACAGCACTAAAAAGGGATTTAAATCTCATAATTAAATAGATATTTTCTTAACGTAGTCGTAAATTAAATGTTGTGCATTCAGAGGAACCGTTCCGGGATTAACCCTTTCCTGCTGCATACTTCCGCTCAACATAGTTGATTTTGTGTTATCATTCCATTGAATCCTGAAATAATCTATTAGTTGGGTTTTGATGGCCTCATCCTTAACATGAAGGCAAACTTCAATGCGGTGTCGCAAATTACGAGTCATAAGGTCGGACGACCCCATCGCAAGGGTAGCATTTGCGTCGGTTCCAAAAATGAATATCCGGGTATGCTCGAGGAATTGATCCACAATTCGTTTAATAGTTATATTTTTCTTTAAGTTCTCTGTGTCTGGTAACAAACAGCAAATACTACGAACGATTAACTGGACCTGCACCCCAGCGTCAGCCGCCTTATAAAGAAGATTTATAAAATAGGGCTCTTCCAGGTTGTTGACTTTTATTCTGATAAGTGCCGGGAGCCCTTTTTCGGCGTTTTTTATTTGAGCTTGTATAAGTTTTTCAAAATCGGAAAGTAGATTAAATTGCGAAACATATAATTCCTTAAAATCAATATTCTTTTTCTCACTTAATTGATTTTTCATCTGAAGAAAATCGAACAGAAGTTGCAACTCATCACAAACTTTTTTAGAAGCTGTCATCACCAGATGATCCGTATAAAAGGATGCGGTATTCTCATTAAAATTACCAGTACTCAAAATAGCAAAGTTGAAACTATGGCCCAGAGTTTTCTTTTTTACAAGAGCGATTTTAGAATGAACTTTTATATTTGATTCACTATAAATTAGCTTGACGCCTGCCTTTTTCATAACACGACTCCACTTGATATTATTTGCCTCGTCAAAACGAGCCTTTAATTCTATAAACGCAGTTACTTTTTTTCCATTTTTTGCGGCACTTATCAGGGCATTTACAATGTGAGATTCTGTAGCAACACGATACAATGTTATGTATATCTCTGTAACATCAGGATCAACAGCGGCCTGGTTAAAAAAACTTAAAACCCCGGTATAAGAATGATATGGTAAATGCAGCAGAATGTCTTTCTGGGTGATGAGCTGAAAAATATCTCCTACGGGGGGATAAGAAATGGGGATTAATTTTGGATATTTTAAAGCCGGGTTAAAAGATGGAAAAGTAAAGAGGTCGCTTAGGTTATGATACCGCCCGCCCTCGAATAGGTCAGCAATATTTACTTTAAAAGTGGAGGCAAGAAACAACTGTAGGTTACTAGGCATTCCTTTTTCAAAAAGAAACCTGGAAGCCGCGCCAACGTCACGCTTAGATAACTGCTTCTCTATCTTATCGAGGAGCTGTTCGGAGTAATCATCGCCTAACTGAACGTCCGCATCACGGTTAAATTTTATACTAAAGATGCTCTCGATATCCTGTCCTGGAAAAATGAGCGTTACATTTTCGCGAATGATATCATCAATGAACACCACGTGTTCCTTGCCTTCAATCGGGGAAAGGGTAAAGAAACGTTGTAGTTTTTTAGAAGGGATATTTATTACCACATTACTAATTGTCTCGTTCATTTTATTCCGGATAGTAACAACGAAATAAAGCTGACTGTTTTCCGGTATAAAGTTAAACTTAGTGGTAACCCCGAGGATAACAGGCTGTATAAAGCTCAAAACTTTTGAAAGAAAGATCTCTTTGATTTCGGGTAAGTGTACCGGATTGAAAGGCTGATTGTAATAAAAAATAATATTATTTTCAGCAAGTGCAGGTATCAGTTCATGAATGAGCACCTGGCCAAATTCATTTAACTGGCTGCTTATTGTTTCCTGTACTTTTTGCGCAATATCTTCTTCGCTGAGGAGAGATTGCTTCCTGATGGTTTTTTTATCAAGCTTTGAAAAAGCAACTACGGCTGGATACCGCACTCTAAAGAATTCATCAAGATTAGATGAAAAAATGGACAAAAATTTTAATCGTTCGTAAAGGGGAACAGTGGCATCTTTCGCTTCCAGCAGAACGCGGTGGTTAAAAGTAAGCCAGCTAAGATCGCGGTTAAACAACATAGGTTTATTTAGAAAGGTGAGCCCGACATATTTGTTGGGACAGCTGTACTTTCAACAGGTGTATACAGAAGTGCAGCCAATCCAAACGCTATAACAGAGATAACAATTCCTACCATAAAAATCGTATACGCTAGTCTTATCAATTTATATTTCTTACCAAGTACGGTTCCAAGATGATAAATATCCTGGACCATTGAGCTATATAAATAGTCTGCATCCTTCATCATAATCTTCATCGCCTCTTCATATTCTTTAAGGGGCATGCGGTGAAAATTTCCAAAGAACAATAGATTAGTGCGCTTATTTTTAACATCCTCTTCGTTAAAGGTTCCGAGATTAACTTTCGGACGTGTAGCCAGTATAGCAATAACAATGGTTATGACGGTGCAGGTAAGAAAAATGAGCGTGGGGATTGTGAG
>JANXYS010000168.1 GCA_025355935.1 Chitinophagales bacterium
CCATCAGCTAAGATTTTGTTAGGGACCGGCCTTTTTACAGCCGCGCACAGGTTTTTCCTGCGGGTGTAAAAATTTATCCCAAAACCGATCCGCCATGCGGCGGCGCTCACCTGGGGACTTGGGCGCCTGGAGTGCAATGAAAAGAAGCGATAGTCAATTTGGGTTTATTAGGGTCTTAGAATATTTCTGCATACTATAAATTAGATACCATAAAAATCAGAGCTGCTGGCGGTCCCCGCAGGCAGCTTTGATTTTTCGATGCGCAGCTATTAAACGCCCACATTTTCTAACGCCTTAGCGTCACACTCCCCACCGCCCAATACACCCCATTCACCGACCTTTTCCATCAAATAGCCTATCCGCCGTTGCCGCGGACTCTATTTCCAACTAGATTTGTTGAAAATTATCGAAGATGTTACAAGATGAGAATGAAGCACGTGAATTTAAAGGAAGGTCGAAGCGAGGTCGCATATTTACAGGTTTATTTATGCTTGGCGCCGGGGTTATTTTACTTATGCAAAAGATTGCCAACCCATTTCCATGGTGGTTGTTTACCTGGCCGGCAGGACTCATCATCTTCGGGGTGTTCCTGGGAGTTCGTAAAAAATTCCGCGGACCGGGCTGGCTGATTTTAATCCTGTTAGGATCTTTATTTTTATGGAACTCACTAATCCCTGGTATCAACCTCGAGAGGTTTACAGTTCCGATATTTCTTATCGTTGCAGGCATCGCCTTCATGCTTCGCCCGCGCCGGAATGATATGGGCGAGAAATGGGGCCGCTGGCGCGAATGCAATACCGATGATCAAAAAAAAAATTCCAGCGGGTTTACCCCTTTAGGTAATACCCCCGGGGGGTCAGCGGGCACGGGCAACCCTGGCAGCGCCAGTGATAACGTTGACGAGCTGGATGTAGTGAGTATCCTCGGCGGCACCAAGAAAATCATTTTTTCTAAAAACTTTAGAGGGGGCGAAGCCACCAGTTTCTTCGGCGGCACCGAATTAAACCTATCGCAGGCCGATATACAAGGGCGGGTAGTGCTTGATCTTACGCAGGTATTTGGCGGAACCAAGCTCATCGTTCCTTCACATTGGGATATTCAGCCCGAGCTCGTTTCCATCTTCGGGGGTATTGAAGACAAGCGCCAGCTCACCGGCACCGTTGACCCCACGAAGGTTCTGGTTTTAAAAGGCACCTCCGTTTTTGGCGGAATCGAAATCCGTAGTTATTAAAACTAAAAAATAATGTTATGAACTGGTATCTGGCTAAATTGGTCTTTCAAATCGTTTGTGGTGCAGGTGAGCACACCGCTCAATTCGATGAACAGCTGAGGCTTGTGCATGCCGTCGATAAAGAGTCTGCGCTGGCAAAGGCTTACAACCTGGGTGAAGAAAGTGAAGACGAGTTCTTTAATAAGGAGCGGCAGATGGTACAGTGGAAATTCATTGCAGTACCTGAGCTGATTCAACTCACGTCATTTACCCATGGAGCAGAAGTTTTCTCCCGGATCGACGAGCATCCCGATGCGCAGCGGCACATTAGCATGATCTATAACAGGGCCATGCACACGAAGGAAATATGTAAAGAAACCCTGGCCGAAGTCGGGACTTATTAATAATACTTATACGCACGCACCCTTGGCCCAATCACCTTTAGCTACTCCCAAATTCCTGCGCACGTTTGCAGTATGGTGGCTTGTATGGACTGGCCTGCAGGTTGCCTTTCTTTACTGGATTGGTATCCACTGGCGTATAGCCTTTGCTGATAGTCTGATTTTTAATTTCTTTACCGCCCTCGCCTGTATATTTCTGTGTTTTGTGATGCAGTTTTACTTACCACGCCGCGAGCGTTATGGATATATCTTATGTATCAGCATCCTGTTAAGCACGCTGGTTGTATTTAATGGAAAGATGATTTTGTCTTCGATGTATAGCGATGAAGCCGAATACTTATCGCTTTTAAAAAATTCGTTCCCTATCCGGTGGGGATTTACTTTCCTTCTTATCGTTTGCATGTGCATTGTCTGCGTGCTGTGGTATAGTTTCCGCGACCAGCAGGAAATGGAAAGCCGAAAATCGGCGGTGGAAGCGCTTAACAGGGACGCGGAACTGTTTGCTTTACGCCGCCAGCTGCAGCCGCATTTTTTATTCAACAGTTTAAATTCGATCAGCGCGCTGGTAGGTACGCGGCCGGAGGAAGCGCGGAACATGATCCAGCAACTCTCGGATTTCCTGCGCGGCACTATCAACAAAGACGATAACCCGAAAGTTCCTCTCTCGGAAGAACTTCGGCAGCTTGAACTCTACCTCGCCATTGAGCAGGTCCGATTCGGCCATCGTCTCCGCACTGAAATAAGTACAGATGCACATTGCCGGGAGTTAATACTCCCTGCCCTTATTTTACAACCGTTGGTGGAGAACGCCATTAAGTTCGGGTTGTATGATGTAACCGAAGATGTGCTGATCACCGTAAAGTCGACCTGTCAGGATGGCCAACTGGTGATAAAAGTTGAAAATCCGTTTGACGAAACTACGGTTCGAAGCCAGGCCGGTACCGGGTTCGGACTGGCATCCGTTAAACGGCGGCTATACCTTTTATATGCGCGGAACGACCTGGTAACAACCAATTCATCCAATAATATTTTTACCGCAACAGTGAAGATTCCGCAAACGCTTACCCAGCGCTTCGGTTCGTAAAAAAATAAGTAATTATGAAACTGCTGATCATCGACGACGAACCGCTCGCACGTTTAATCGTGAAGGAATACCTGCAAAGTTTTCCCGCCTTGCAGGTGGTGCAGGAATGCGGAGATGGCTTTGAGGGCTTAAAGGCTATCAAAGAACATCAGCCTGACCTCGTAATCCTTGATATACAAATGCCCAAAATTAACGGCTTCGAAATGTTGGAGCTGGCCGAGCCCGCACCTGCGGTGATATTTACGACTGCCTTTGATAAATATGCTATCAAAGCTTTCGAAACCCATGCCGTCGATTACCTGATGAAGCCCTTTAGCAAAACCCGCTTTGAAGCCGCCATTAACAAATGGCTCGACACCAAAAAGAATTTTAGCGAAACTACTGCATCCGTTTTAGAAGATGCCTCTCTTTCGCCCCAGCAACGGCAACGCATAGTTGTAAAAAGTGGCACCAAGATAAAGATCATTCCAGTACAGGACGTGTTGTTCCTTGAAGCCGCTGATGACTACGTGAAGATTAACACTACCGAAGGTTCCTTCCTTAAAAACAAAACCATGTCGCACTTTGAGCACCAGCTCGACGCCACACAGTTTGTCCGCTGCCACCGTTCTTACATGCTCAATATCACGCAGGTAAGCAAAATAGATGTATATGAGAAGGATAGTCATATCGCGATCTTGCGCTCAGGCCATAAAGTGCCTGTTAGCAGGAGTGGGTATTTGAAGTTGCGGGAAGTATTGGATCTGTGATCATGGCATTCCTTCAAGTGAAGAGAAATGTCAACTCACTATTGGTGGCCAAAAAATAGGAAAAGTTTAAGCGATAAAAATGCAAAAAGCACTTTCAAATAAAAAATCTTAAAAATTATGAATAGGTATTTATTACATGGTAAATTGACTGCGAAAGAAGGGCACAGGGATGAACTTGCGGGTATTTTAATGGAGGCTTCTAAACTTGTAGCTACTGCAAAAGGCTGTAAGTTTTATTTAATTGGACTTGATAAAGACGATATTCAGTCAGTTTACGTAACAGAAATATGGGATAGTAAAGAAGATCACGACAATTCTCTAAACGTAAACGGTGTAAAGGATTTGATTACGAGAGCAATACTTATCCTCGAAGGCAAACCGTCAAGAGGGCAAGAACTTGAAGTCCTTGGTGGCGCAGGTTTGTAACCAATATACCTGCGAGTAACAAGTACTAAATCGGGTCGGCCCATTGTTATCTCCAGAACTTTATTGCCGTTAGATCTTGTTAGGATTTATATTGCCAATGGAGTACATTTGAAAATTATAAAATTAAAATTGTGAAACAAAAATTTGGAAAAACATATATCCTAATTCCGATCGGGCTTTTTCTTCTTTCAGGAACAATGTCTCTTATGCATTTCACGACTATCCCAGATATTGTTAGTGGTCTTTTATTCGGAACTGCCATTAGCTTAACCTCCTTTCCGTTAATCTATAAAAGAATCAAGCCAACTGATTAATTGGGTTCAACTGCGGCAGCAATACTGTAAAATCTGGCGGAAAGACCAGGGGGAATGAAATTTGTTGAATATTGCTGAATGGGTAAGTTTCACTCTTAAGAAACCATTGTCATAATACAAATTTGACAACGAGGTTGAAAAATTGAAAACGCTAATGCCATTTGCTAGCAAAATCGAACATCTCAATAATGCCCAGGACTCAACAGAAACAAATTCAGATTTTCAAATGGAGATTCAGAAATGGGAAATTGAATAATTAAATCTATTTGGATTTGTTGCAGAACCGTTAGATCTTAAAAACTATTTTGAGGACGAAGAAAAGTTAAGACAGAAATTATTTCAACTTGATGGTATCTTCAAAGTACAAGAGTTACCTATCAAATCCATCCCGACTAACACTCCATGCTCTCGTATGGGCCTCGCAGTAACATTACATTAGCCTCCAATTTTATCGCCGACGGAAGGATTCAATTATTAAACATTGTGCGTTCCTGAGTTGCCGTTATAAAATGGCATTAGTGAATTCACAGATCCTTCTCGCTAATAATTTCAGCAACCTTTAGTAAACTCCAACGTGCGGCGTTAGTGTTGTTAGTATTAAACCGGATCGTATATTTATGTATAAGCTCATGAATTTTTGAAATTGCCATTCTGCAACTATCTTCAATAACCGTTTCGATTATATCTTTTAATAAATTATCTATCTAATGAAAATTTTTACATTGATCCTTTTGTTGTTACTCAGCTCAGCATCATTTTGTCAACAATTTAAAATTAGCTATACAACGGTTGATTTTAAAGGTCCTTTCAGCGGAAGAGTGTTTCTCTACCTGAATAAAGAAGATAAGAATCCAAAAAACAATGATATAGGCTTGTTTTCTTTTCCCTGCTTCTCCATTAGCGTAAAGAATATACAGCCTGGAACCACAGTCGTCATCGATGATAATGCAAATAGTTTCCCGGTGAAGATTTATCAATATTTACTTTTATGGTTTTGTTGTAAATATTTCCTGGACTATTTCCGATAGCTCTGCCTCCAAGATTTCTATCCCATACTGCCTGCACATAATAATCTCCCCTTTCGATATCTGATAACTTCACCGGGAAACTATTTGCAACAAAACCATAAAAGTAAATATTGATAAATCTTCATCTAGGGTAATCGATGTAAAGTGTGGAGAAATCATTCCTAATCCTGCATTTAAAGAAACCAGATTTGTAAAAGAATTGAGCGTGCCTTCTGCTTTACTGTCAACATTTCAAAAACGCGCGATGACAATTGATGCGGCCATATTACTACCGGGGCAATACTATGACAGTCCTGAAAAAAAATTTCCGGTTCTTTTTACTGTGTCGGGATATGGGGGTGATTATCACTATTATTCGGGCGACACCAGTAGCAGAAGAATAGGGATTGATACAATACCTTGTATAACTGTTTTTCTGGATGGGAATTGTTCGTTGGGTCATTCGGTTTATGCAGATAGCGACAATAATGGCCCATGGGGTGATGCGCTTACAAAAGAATTTATACCCTTACTGGAAAATAAATTTCGTTGCAATGGAGCCAGGTTATTGCGAGGGCACAGTAGCGGTGGCTGGACCGTACTTTGGTTGCAAACCCAATATCCTAAGGTGTTCAATGGATGCTGGAGCAGTTCTCCCGATCCGGTTGATTTCAAAGATTTTTCACACGTAAATCTTTATAATGGCGAAAATATTTTCTATGACAAAGACAGTATACTCCGGTCGGTAGCTACTGTTGCAGGAAGGATCCCCTGGGCAAGTTGTAAATTAGCTTATCAAATGGAAAATGTAATTTCCAGGGGAGAACAGATGCATTCTTTTGATGCTGTATTCGGCGGTAAAGGGCCTAATGGAAATCCGGAAGGTATTTGTGATCCATTAACAGGCATGATGAGTAAGGCAACATTCGAACATTGGAAGAAATATGATATTTCACTAAATCTTCGCAGTAATTGGGAAATATTAAAAAATGACCTGGCTGGTAAAATAAGAATATCAGTTGGCGAACAGGATAATTTCCTCCTGAATAGTCCTGTGCATTTACTTGAAGCAGAGATGAAAAAGCTTTCTGCAGATATGCAATTTGAGTATTTTCCAGGTGACCATTTCACAGTGAGTACTGTAGAATATAGGAAGAAAGGGTTTGATTTCCTGGCCGCAAAATATAAAGAATGGGAGATAAAAAATGGCACTAAAAAAAATTTGAGATAAATCACCTGAGACACAACGATTGTCGCTATTTGGCCGGCAGTCATGTTCACAAAAAGTATCTAAGTAAACGGCTTGGTCCGGGGTCTTATTTTGCATCGTGTTAGGCGACGAACCATCCCCGATTAAAACACTTAAGTTAAAATTCGACCACATAGTATTAATTATCACCTCCAAAAAAATGCTTCTCATGCTTTGCACCAAACATATACTACTAGTTATTTTTCTTATTAGTTCCTGTTCAAGAATAGATGCTCAGGGGATCAGTGCAAAGTCAATTGCGCCTGTTTTCAACAACACTGAGAGCATAACTGGCAAAGCACAAAACTTAAATACACCGTATAATACTGCAGGCGATAAATTATATATGGTAGGCAACCAGGATGGTACTTTTCCGGATTTAGGTTGGCATGTAAAAGGTGAAATGGGTGGAATCTGGCATCATCCTATCAAACTTTTAGATGGCTTTGAAGCAAGTATTACCGTAGATAATAAAAATTATGAATTGAACAAGGCCGACGCTTTTGTAAATTTTCCTTTCGGGAATAAACATGTTTACAATAGTTTTTCAAATAAAATTTCCATTGAAAGATTCCAGTTTGTTCCGGACGAAATGGGTGCGGTATATGTTGAATATTCCATAAAAAATAATAGCAGTAAAATTAGATCCAAGGCTGAGACTAGCACCATGAAACAATATAAACTTAACGGGAGAAGATTAATATGAAAATAAAAAACGTCTTAAAAAAATTACTTAT
>JANXYS010000215.1 GCA_025355935.1 Chitinophagales bacterium
TAAATCAAAAACAAAAAAAGCTGCTCCTGGAGTGAAGAAAAAGAACGATGATGATCTTGGAATAGATGATGACTTTAAAGAGTTTGGTCTCTTCGACGATATTGATGGCGGTGGCCGCGGAGGCTTTGATGATGAAGATGACTTTTAAATCCGAACGCGACTATTGACTATCACTCCGCAATATTTCCAGGTAATTAATAACAATATTCTTAAACAACAAATGCTGAGCTGGGCCGACCGGTTCAGCATTTTTTGTTTGCTGGATAATAATAGTTATAATTTTTCGGAGCCTGCTTTTGAATGTATCCTCGCGGTAGGGGCTCATAGATCAGTAGCTATTGGTAGCAGCAATGCTTTTGAAAAACTTAAAGAGTTTTATGATGCGTCTCCTTCCTGGATTTTCGGACATATTGGCTATAACCTTGAGTCGCTGCCACAATTTACCATTGGCGCCGATGATAATATTGAGTTTCCGCCTGGATTTTTCTTTGAGCCTGAAGTAATACTTCAATTAGAAAACGAGAAGCTTACTATCATGGCTTCTGCGGGAGAAGCTAATAAAATTTATAACGAGATACTCGCGATAACAGTTCGACCCCTGCAAAAATGTGAACGGACGATTAAGATAACGGCAGGTATTAACGAAGAAAAGTATATCCAGATAGTCAACGCACTTAAAAATCATATCCGTCGAGGGGATTGTTATGAAATCAATTTTTGCCAGCGATTTTTCTCAGATCACGCTATTATTAATCCCATACATACTTATGTAAAGCTGGCTCAGACTTCACCTATGCCTTTTGCAGCATTATATAAACTGAACGACAATTACTGTATCTGCGCCAGCCCCGAGCGCTACCTAAAAAAGACGGGTAATAAAATTATTTCACAGCCTATGAAAGGCACGAGCAAAAGAAATTCAGTTGATGCAGGAGAAGATGAATCAAATAAAAATTACCTTCTGCAAAGCAATAAAGAGCGGAGTGAAAATGTTATGGTTGTTGACCTGGTTAGAAATGACCTTAGTAAAATCTGTACGGAGGGCTCTGTGATAGTTGAAGAATTATTTGGCGTTTATAGCTTTCCCCATGTGCATCAAATGACCAGCACTATTAGTGGATTCATGCGCAATGATTTGCACTGGACGCAGGCTCTGAGCGCTACGTTTCCAATGGGTTCAATGACGGGCGCACCCAAACAAAGGGTGATGGAGCTAATAGCACAATATGAGCAAAACGGGCGGGGGCTTTTTTCTGGTTCAATCGGGTATGTTACACCGGATGCAGATTTTGATTTTAATGTGGTAATACGAAGCATCTTTTATAATAGTAAGGCAAAGCAGCTATCTTTTTATGCAGGGAGTGGAATAACATTTCATAGTGATCCCTTGAGAGAGTACGAAGAGTGCAAATTAAAGACCAACGCCATTATCGAAGTGCTTTCCAATTAAGATTTCTTTCTTCGCGAGCCATACTTTTGCGGGTATACGGTACGGTTATTCGGAATATTGGTGTCGTCAAGTAATAGCTGGACACATTCATTTAAAATCTGGTATTTTATAGCCAGGAATAATTGCATTTTATCAGCCGGAAGTAGTAATTCAAATTGGCCGTTCGTACTCAGCATCTGATCAAAATTTGGATTATACCGGTTAAATATCGTGGTTGTCATCGAGAGATTTTTGGCTATGATAACGGAATTATATTTACCCGAAACCATTTGTCTTTCTGTCATTTTCAATTCATCCCCGCTGAGGTCCGGTGTATTATTGTATGGATTGCTTACCCCGACGATCCCTGGCTGAAAAGCGTAATTACCGCCAACTGGTTGTCCTGTTCCTTCCATGATGTAGTGGGTGGCAATAAATTTCTTGACATGATTTCGGCTCTCTTCGGGGAGATAATACTGGAGCGACCAAAAATTTTTGCTTCCGCTTCTACGCATAGCATCGAACACTCTTCCTGGTCCACCATTGTAAGCAGCTATAACAAGCAGCCAATCGCGATTCATCTGCTTGTATAGCGTGAGCAAGTATCTTGCGGCGGCGTGGGTGCTTTTGTAATAGTCCCGGCGCTCGTCGTAAGATGCGTTTACCACAAGACCGTAGTCGCGAGCAGTGTAAGGCATGAATTGCCAGGGTCCGCCAGCACCAACCCAGCTTGTTGCACTGCTGCTAAGATTGCTTTCTATTACCGCCAGGTACTTTAGTTCCTTCGGTAAACCGTATTGAGCAAAAATATTATCAATTAAATTGAAATAAGACACTCCCCAGGATTTCATTTTAATCAGGCTCCTGGAATGAACACGTAAATAATCCTGCATGTAATTTTCCGCATTCGGATTAACCTGCGATGAATAAGGAAGTTTTGAATTGTAGGAATATTTGGAAAAAAGGTTTTTAAAACCATATCGCGTAAGCTGGCTAAAATATTGAACTTTGTCTTTTGAAGGAATTTGTTTTGTCTCTACAATCTCATCTATGATAACATCCTCAACTTTCTTGTTCTGGGAAGTTGTATCTACAATAACCGGCAGCGCCTTCCGGGATGTATCTTTTACCTGCGCGCCTACGTGATAAGCGGTTAATATTAATAGTATAGTAAGAATATTTTTCATCCATCAAGAGCAACTCGTCCCGGTCTGAACTGCTGCATTAAAGTGTCAGCAATGTTCAATAAAGTTAGCTCATTACGTTTGTTTGTCAACAACTGTACACCAAAAGGCATGTTATTACTATGTTTAAATAATGGAACGGAGAGAGCTGGAATACCTGTAAGATTAGCGAATACCGTAAAAATGTCTGCAAGATAAAGTGCAATGGGATCTTCTTCATTTGTACCAAATGGCATGGCGGTAGCTGTTACCGTTGGCATTACTATAGCATCATATTCTTTAAAAATTGCGTTTATCTGATCAACTAACAAACGTCTTATTTTTTGCGCTTTACTATAATAAGCATCGAAGTAACCTGTACTTAAAACAAAAGTGCCTAGTAATATTCTTCTTTTTACTTCCATTCCAAAACCTTCAGAGCGGTTCTGTTTATAAAAAGTATCAAGATCTTCTGTTGAACCGGAAGCACGATGACCATACCGAACACCATCATACCTGCTTAAATTGCTACTAGCTTCCGCAGTGGTAAGTACATAATATGCTGGTACAACGTAATCTAGTAAATTAAATTCCACAGGACTAATTGTATGACCTGCCTCGGTAAGGGAACTCATAAGAGCATTTAAACTCTGTTTAATTTCAGAATCAAGAGAAGGATGAGACATCACTTGCGGGAAAAAACATAGTTTTAATTTCTCTCCGGAAAGTATTTCTCTCATGGGTTTCGATGGCAGCATCGTACTGTCCATCGGATCCAACTGGTTCATGATACTAAACAATAAACGAACGTCGGCAGTGGAATTTCCGAAAATCCCTATTTGGTCAAAAGAGGAGGCATAAGCCAGTAGGCCATAGCGTGAGATACTCCCGTATCCTGGCTTAAAACCGAAGACTCCACAAAAATCAGCTGGTTGTCTTACTGAGCCACCTGTATCACTTCCCAGGCTACACATGCACATTTTTGCCTGCACTGCCACAGCACTCCCCCCGCTTGAACCTCCGGGCACTTTGGTTTCGTCGAATGCATTAAGAACGTTACCGTAAACAGAATTTTCATTGGTACTGCCCATCGCGAATTCGTCGCAATTGCAATTCCCGATAATGATAGCTTCCTCGTCTAATAAAAACTGCAAAGCAGGTGCTGTAAATAATGATGTAAAGTCTTTGAGAATGGCTGAAGAGGCTGTTACTTTGTGGTCTTTGTAACATATCACATCTTTAATAGCGATTACCACTCCGTGCAGTTTTCTCATAGGTAATCCCTCTAAACGGTTTTTATCCAGAAGTGCCGCCTTGTGAAGTGCCTCCTCTTTAAAAACTTCTACAAATGCATTCAAATGCTTCTTCAAGATGATACTATCCAGGTAGTAAGTCACCGCATCTACACAATTAGTATGGCCACCCACAAGCTGGTCCTGGTATTCACTAATATTTTTAAATGAGAACATGTGTTGCTATTATGAAATCAGCCGAAACCCGGTTCAGTAATTGTTTAAACGACTCAATTTGAATAGTTCTAACAAATGCTTGTCCCAGATTCCGGCTGAAAAAAATGGTTGGCTAATTACTGAGCCACATTTTGATTCGGGTTAGTAGTAGCTGCAGCAGTAGCTGTCGGCGTAGGAGTAGGTGTTGGCGTAGATGTAGGTGTTGTTGAGACATCTCTATCCTTCATTCCTTCCTCTATTTCGTTTTTTACATTATTTTTCGCGTCATTGAATTCTCTCATACCACGGCCAACTCCTCTCATGAGCTCCGGAATTTTTTTGCCACCAAACATAAGTAATACAACCAGAATGATAAGTATCCATTCGCTGCCGCCTGGCATTGAAATAAGAAATATGGTATTAAGTGTCATAGTAATTAATTTGAACAGTAAAGATACAGTTTTTTGATTACCTCTTCATATACAGGCGAAAGAATCAGTTGGTTTAACGCGTGGTTAACTACCACTTAAAGCATCATCGTATATATCTCCCACACTTATTTTTACCATTCGCAGCTTCATAAGGACTGATGCCCCGGGCACAGGAAGTTGAAATTATTATCACGACTATAAATATCATTAGAAGGAGAGGTGAGGATCTCATAATTAAATAATTGTGGTTATCAAAACAAATAGAAAATACGGAGAAATTGCTGATGAGGCCTGTTGGTTCCTTATAAAAGTAATAAAAAGGGTGGATAAACCAAATAAGACGGCATAAAAAAACCGTGAAACAAGATTTCACGGTTTTTTAAAAAGTTTTTAAGGTTTATGCTTTTGCAGACTTCTTAGTTTTTGTACCGACAGCCATACGTTTCTCCTTAATTCGCGCGCTCTTTCCACTCCGTTCACGCAAGAAGTAAAGCTTGGCGCGACGAACTCGACCAACCTTATTTAAAATAATGCTTTCTATATTAGGAGAAAAAACTGGAAATAAACGTTCAACGCCCACACCATCACTCATTTTTCTAACCGTAAACGAAGCCGTGGCGCCAGTACCCTGGCGTTTTATAACATCACCTTTAAAACTTTGGATACGTTCTTTAGTACCCTCAACAATTTTATAATTTACGGTAACATTGTCACCAGCTTTAAATGTCGGAAGCGTTGGTATTGTTGTCAACTGCTCATGAACAAATGCGATTGCGTCCATATCTATTTTTTTTTATCGGAGGGCAAAGGTAAGGAATATTTTTTTATTTCAGAGGGGTCGTAAGTTTTTTTTTGCTCGCGAGGACCATTAGGGCCCGAGGTTCACCGGTAATTTCATGCTTGCCCGGCTTAGAAGCCAAAGCCAAAAATATACGATCGCTCACCATGCTTGTTTATACCCGTGATGGCTATCGGGCAATATTAATCGCTCTTTTTTCCCGGATTACAGTCACCTTGATTTGGCCAGGGAAGGTCATTTCGGTTTGTATTTTCTGAGCTATTTCAAAACTAAGTTTATCGCTGTCCGCATCTGTTACCTTTTCTGCTTCAACAATAACCCGGAGTTCCCGGCCAGCTTGTATCGCGTAGGCTTTCTCCACACCATTATATGCCATGGCCATGTTCTCCAAATCTTTAATACGTTGAATATATTGTTGCATGATCTCTCTCCTTGCGCCCGGTCGGGCACCACTGATCGCATCACAAGCCTGGATTATTGGAGAAATTACATACTGCATTTCCATTTCGTCGTGGTGAGCACCAATGGCATTTACCACTGCAGGATTTTCACCGTACTTTTCCGCCAATTTTGCTCCAAGTAGCGCGTGACTCAATTCTGTTTCTTCGTCAGGAACCTTGCCAATATCGTGCAGAAGGCCGGCTCTCTTCGCCAGTTTCGGGTTCATACCAAGTTCAGCAGCCATGATGCCGCAAAGATTAGCAGTTTCCCTGCTGTGCATCAATAGGTTTTGGCCATATGAAGATC
>JANXYS010000284.1 GCA_025355935.1 Chitinophagales bacterium
CAATTTTTCAACCGCCGACTGCCAGTTATTTCTTGGATTTATATTAATTCTTTCCATGATAATCCATTTTATTAATGTTGATCTAATACGGCTCAGCTGCTTACGCTATACCCGCTTCGCCCGAATCCACCACGCGTTACACTTCCCTTAAACCCATTGGTTCCTACATTTGCGCGGCTCGAAATGGCTCCTGAGTAATAACCTGCGCGGGTGTACTGACCGTTGCTGTAATTGCCGTAAGGTCTGAAGGCATAATACCATAGAGCGGCCGTTAGCAGGCCATTACCATGGTGCGTCCTTGTGTAAGGCGCTGTACTGTCCCCCCGGACATAGGTTTTATTGCCGGAGCCCCATTGCGGCTCCTCCTTTTTAGTATGACAGCTCGCAAGAGCGGCAGTGATAAGTATGAGTTGTATTGTTTTAGATTTTTTCATTTCAGAAAGTTTATTTGTCAAAAACGGGGGAGTGGCAAAAGTTTATTTCACCGTTATGAAAATTTCGTAATCTTTTTTTACCTGCACATTCTTAGTATCTCCGTTGGTATTTTCGGCGGTGGTATTTTCTATTCCTAACGCGGGCACTGTATCGCGGTAGAGGATAGTCTTAAATTCTTGTCCGTGGTACCAAAGCACGTGTTTAGTTACGAGTACATCATTTATGGTATCAAGGTGTTCTACCGTTACCGCCGACTCGACTGCGCCATTTTTATTCACCGTATTGGTAAGATCCTCGTTAGGTTTATCCTTGCAGGAGGAGAAAAAAACAATCGCCAGCAATAACAGCGCTGTAAGTTTTAATTTATCAATTTGCATATACTTGTTTTTTGAAAGCCAGCGAAACGGATTATTATTTAATTCATTTCCCGGCAACTTTATAAATTTTGTGTTGATTCGTGGAATGAAATTATTTCATTTCTGCGGATCCGCCATTTTTCATATCCATCATCTCCATCAGTTTCATACCCAGCAAGCCATTAATACCACCATCGGTTCCGTTCGTCCCACTGCCTATCAGGATATCCGGCATTACCTTTATCTGGCGCCTGCCAATTTCTTCTGTGATTTTATACCTGGTGAAATTATCACCACCCATGGCCTTCACCTGCAGTTCATAGGCTTCGGCGGTACTCTTACCGATTGCCATGATCTTCTCAGCTTCCGCCAAACCTGTCTTGCTGATCTTTTCGGCATCTGCACTTGCATTTAATTTGGTGGCTTCCGCCTGTGCACCAGCTCTTGCCTTGGTGGCTTCAGCTTCAGCATTTGCCCGCATTTTGGTTGCAGTTGCCTCTGCGTCTACCTGTAGGCGTAAGCTATTGGCATCACCCTCGGCTTTCTTAACGGCCGCGTCGGCAGTACATTGTGCAATCTCCACGCTTTGCTGCGCTTTAACAATTTCTTTCTGCATATCAGCGATGGCAGTTTCTTTTTCCATACCCAGGCGTTTTTCCTGCGCCATCCGTTGTGTACTGTAAGTCTTTTCTTCTTCCTGCGCAATTTTACGATCGGTCAGGGTCTTCATTAGGGATTCCGGCGGAACAATATCACCAATCAACGTATCTACTGCATTTACGTTATACTCATCAAGCACCTCCTTCATATTTTCTTTAGCAGCCTGTTGCCTTTCTTTACGCGTGCTTAAAAAGGCAATCACATCACTATCCTGCGCAGAGTTCCTGAAATAGTTACCAATAGTAGGCTCCAGTACCTGGCTCACCAGGTTGTTCATACTGCCGAAACGCGCAATCACCTTTGGAGCTTCGTTGGCTGGAATGTGAATGATCTGAGACACATCGAGGTTGAAAGGGAAACCATCCTGTGAACGAACGGTGATCGTGCTCAGATTTTTATCGAGCTGGTGCGACTCGCTCCGGGTGTTTGCCCAGTTTAAAACAAGGTTGGTTGTTGGCACGAGTTCAACTTTCATAATGTATTTATTGAAAGGATATTTTCCCGGGCCATAAGGCTCCATCCAAACTCCGCGCTGGCCCTTTGCAACAATATTACCGTGCTTAAAACTATCTCCTGTTAGGTCCTTGCCATCCTGCCCGATGTAAGAAATTACTACCCCTACGTAGCCAATGGGCACATCTGTCATAGGTACTTCTTCAATTTGTATCGCCCATGGATTAATATTATAACTACCCGCCAATATGATCGACGGCTGAAGACCACGGTTACCTGCATTTTCCAGGAAGCTGTCGAAGTCCTGGAAGTTATTGTGCCCGTCGATATACTTACCCGCGATCTGGCCGGTCTCAATCGGCTGACCATCTAAAGAGGTTACAATACCTACCATGTTTTCATGTATTATGACCATGTCGGCAATGGTGATGGTGAAAGCAAATGAATTGATACGGTAAGTACCTGCGGTGATATAGGATGTCTGCCGGCCCTTTTGCCCGTGGTTATCCAAAAACTTTTCAGCATCCTGGAAATTATCACTATCAACTCTTCGCCCTAATATAGCACCGGTCGGTATTTCAGCACCATCGTTACTTAATATCAAGCCGATCTTGCCTTCCGGCACTACCGTGAACGGCTGCATGTTAACGCCGTACTGCCAGGGCCACATTCCCCAGTAAAGTCCGGGAGCAAGCGTCTTTGCCTGGAAGCCGGCTTCGCCTTTCGTTGCAATGATTCTCCCATCAGGAAGTGCCCGGTTGGCGCCAAAGAGTACAAACTTCTTCGTTACAAGCCCGAGGCGATTTTCAGGAACGATGACCATCCCGAAGAAAACGCGTAAGATGAATTTATAAAGGATGAGGGATAGGATGATCGCGATCACCCACCAGTAATTTGCTATTAATTGTTGTGTTTCCATTTTTGTTTGAGTTGGTTTAAATTGTTATGTATTATTTTGGTAATGAGCGGTTGTTCTTCTCTCACCTTCGGTTGCGTCGCACACTTTTACGGTTGTGCTTTATTCAACTTGCCCAACTCAATGCTTTTTTTGTAACTGCCGCAATCCTGTGCACAGGAATACACGCGATCAAAAGAAATGCTTCACTTCGGAATTGGTAAAAGGGGAAGAATTTTTGTAGAAAAGTTGCTAGGAACTGCGGGGTGGTTTAACTGTCTGGCGGTAGTTAAAAAGTGCAGCAGCAATAAGATGGTACATTTTACATTGGAGCAGGCTCCGTTTACATTTGAAGTGCTAAGATACCCTGTCCCGGTACATTTGGCAACTAAATCGGGGCCAGGCGGTAATGGTGGTTTCACAAATGGTAGAGTATGTGTGATGGGCGGTAAGAGGAATTGTCCGTTAAAACAATTGCAATCAGAAGCTGTTATTTGTTGAAAATTAGAGTTGGGCCCGGAATCCACTCGTCGTGCCATGGGCACGTTGTGTCGGTAAAAAATGAATCGACAAGATGAATACCGTTCCATCGGAATGGCGTGTGGTATTTGCTCAATTGGAAATCAAGATAAACAATCACACTGCAACCCTATGGGGCGCGGAGACCTCGATGGATTTGTTTTCTACCTAGACGGCATCCCTATGGGGGATGGGATGCAATTATTCGTCATGGTGCTTTCGCTCTCTACACGTGATCCCTTGGAGTAGAATACCATTCCTGGTTATCATGCTTGCGTGCTTTCGTTACCTCACGTTTTTCCTCTTGGATGGGATGCAATTATTCGTCATGGTGCTTCGTGCCATGGGCACGTTGTGTCGGTAAAAAATGAATCGACAAGATGAATACCGTTCCATGGGAATGGCGTGTGGTGTTTTGCTCAATTGGAAATCATGATAAATAATCACACTGCAACCCTACGGGGCGCGGACACTCCGATGGATTTGTTTTCTACCTAGACGGCATCCCTATGGGGGATGAGATGCAATTATTCGTCATGGTGCTTTCGTGCCATGGGCACGTTGTATCGGTAAAAAAGACTCGACAAGATAATTACCGTTCCATGGGAATGGCGTGTGGTGTTTTGCTCAATTGGAAATCATGATAAATAATCACGCGGCAGCTCATTGAAAGCCCTCAAAATCAAAATTTGGTTATTGTCAAACACCAGTGTCGTTAAAATCAACGAAATTTATGCTATATATACTTGTAAATTTCGAGACTAAAAACTTCGCAATGCTGTAAATACATGGACGAAAAAATTTCAGACAACCGATCAGGCGATCAACTAACGGATAACGGCAACCGTGTTACCGTTGTACCCGTTTCTAAAACGGATCGGCCAGGCAAGGCAGGCCCCCTTGAGAAGGAGTTGACAAAGTTTCAAAAACTGCTGGCAGAGATAGCGGCGCTGGAAACCCAATCGCAACAGCAAAAGGTACTTGACGAAGAATACCATCGCTTATACTCAGCAAAAGTGCAACCTGTATTGGTGGATGTGGCGAAGGCGCAACTGGTATTTGTAGAACAAATTGAATCAGTCTTTAATGCCGGCAAGTTTGCCCGGAATTTTGAAGCGCGGTTTGTTGACTTTGTCATCCCAATCCTGGAAGATGCAAGTATATATCTTGCTGACGCTACCGCAAAACTTCATAATTATCGCGTATGGCAGACCTCGCTGCTTAAGAAGGAAACTGGTGTAACGGAAACGCGTTCAAACAACGAATCCGGCGAAGATAACCAGGACGCTCACACTTCAACATTCCGTAACGAATACAAGAGTAATAATAACGACAATATGGAGGACTTTGCCGGGAAATCAATTTCAGCTTTGTACAAGGAGCTTGCTAAAATGATCCACCCGGATTTGGAGCAGGATGAAGATAAAAGAGAGGAAAAGGAGCAAATGATGAAGAGCCTCGTAGATGCGAAAAACGATGAAGACCTCTATGCCATGCTGTTAATGCGCAAACAGGCTATGTTACTCAATAACACAGCAGCTACAACCAGCAACGTCTTTTCCCTGCAGGACTTAAAGTCTTACAATACACTGCTAAAACAAAAGCTTGATACCTTGCGTCGGTCTATTGATAAACATTTTTTTAGCGGAGGGGGCAGCCATGATAATTTCTTTGCTAAATCTAAAAAGCAATTAAGCCCGGCAAAGAGAGTAAAGGAGGACGTGCGAAATTTGCGGGCATTGCAGGAAAGCCTGTTACACAATGCCCGCGTTATCTCTTCCTCGAGCCAGCTAAAAGAACTGCTGGATCTTTAAGCGAGTGTATCTTATTGTACGTTTACACGCAATCCTTCGCTATGACTAGCAAACTCCGGTGCATACATACATTGTATGGTCGAAATGCCACTGCTATAATTTCCGCCATGGGTTACAAATAGCGGGTACTCGAACACGTATGATCCGCGGGGCAACCAGCTAAAGAAAAAATTGGTGCTTGCATCTCTGGTCGACTCGTAATAGCCAAGTCCGCCCTGGT
>JANXYS010000333.1 GCA_025355935.1 Chitinophagales bacterium
CAAATACTGAATGCGACGAAGTAGTGGACGTTTTGAAGACTGTAATTGCAGAAATACTCGCAACGTCTCCTGATGTAAAAATTGAAACTGATTTCCAGCTTTCGCACCTGGTTAAATGTGATTGTAACCGTGTTGCCCAACTATTTTCAAACCTGTTAACAAATGCTGTTACCTACGGAAGAACCGGTGCGGTTGTGCGGGTAAATGCAATTACCCAAAACAATAACTTTATACTTTCTGTGATCAACGAAGGAAAAAAAATTCCCGATGATGTACGATCAAGACTGTTCCAGCCTTTTTCGCGCGGAGTTCACAAAGCCGGGCATAACGGGCTTGGCCTCGGCTTGTATATTGCGGCCGAAATTGCCAAGGCTCACCATGGAACACTTACTGCAGATTCAACAGATGAGTTTACAGTATTTACTCTTACCATTCCACAGTAGAACGCCTACGCTCCGGGCAGGAGATCAGTTGGAGACGCTGCTCCCAATAGCTATTAAATCCTACTGCAGTAGTAAGAGCGCCGTCGGTGCGTTGTTATCCATTTTCAAACTCTCCTGGATTAGGCAGATTGACCTATTACGTACATCATCACTGGTTCAAAATTTGTATTTATTTTCCAAACCAGTTTTATGCCCACGAAAGATTCGATCGCTAAACCTGCTGTCGATTTAAAAAAATCTCTCCCGGGGAAGATGTCCCGGGAGAAAGCATTAAAAGCAGCTCCCGAAAAAAACGGCGGGAAGGCTTCGGTATCTCCGACAAAGAAAACAAAAAGCCACAAACCTTATGCGGGTGCTCCGGTATCAATCCTTAATCCGATGCTGGCTACCCTTGTTGATAATCCATTTGATGCCGACGGTTGGCAGTATGAAATAAAGTGGGACGGCTATCGGGCAATGGCTGATTGCCGGGGCAGCGAAGTAAACCTTCTGTCAAGAAATAATAAGTCGTTTAACGAAAAATTTTACCCCGTTTTTCATGCTCTTGTTGAGGCGAATCTTAATGCTGTTCTCGACGGGGAGGTAATAGTAGCTGACGAATCGGGGATGGCTAATTTTGGCAGGTTACAGAATTGGCGCAGCGAGGCTGATGGCGCGTTGCTCTTTTATGTGTTCGACATCCTGTGGCTTAATGGTCGTGATCTCACCCAGCTTCCTCTCGCAGACAGGCGAACATTGTTAAAATCCATGATGCCGTCATCCCCCGTCATTTTATTAAGTAATGATTTTAATACCTCCGGCCTAGAATTTTTTGCTGCCGCAGAAAAAATGGGTCTGGAAGGAATCATGGCAAAAAGAACTGACTCAGCATATATTCCAGGAGCTCGATCCAAGGATTGGCTAAAAATTAAAACTGCTTTACGACATGAAGTGGTGATTGGCGGATACACTAAAAACGAGGATACAGCCAAACAGTTCAGTGCATTATTGGTTGGCACTTATCGGGGAAAGGAGTTGCAATATATGGGAAAGATCGGAACCGGGTTTAACGATAAAACGCAGAAAGAAATGATGAAGTTGTTTAAGCCGATAATCTCACCGAAATCTCCGTTTAGTACGGAACCAGATATTAACAAACCTTCCCGTTTCCGGCCAGATCCGCCCCGAGCGACTGTAACCTGGTTAAAACCTGAGCTGGTGTGCGAGGTGTCATACCGGGAACTAACAACCGAAGGAATTATGCGGCATCCATCCTTTGAAGGTATGAGAACGGACAAACCCGCCGCCAGTGTTTCCAGGGATAAAAAAGAGCATACGGAGGATATTCTGCATAATGATAAACCGGCGCAACAGGATGCTTATTTTAGTAAGCCATCTGTAAAAGGAGATGCAACCCTTTTGAATCCTTCAGACGAAACGCAGGAACGGAAAGTAAACGGAAACCTGATAAAGTTTTCGAATCTTTCAAAGATCTTCTGGCCAAAAGAAAAATTTACCAAACGCGACCTGATCAATTATTATTATTCTGTAGGTGAGTATATGCTGCCGTACCTGGCAGACAGGCCGCAGTCTCTGAACCGGTTCCCCAATGGCATCACAGGTAAGAGCTTTTATCAAAAAGACATGACGGGGAAGGTGGCAGACTGGATCAAAACAGTTCCATACGTTAGTGAGGGTGAAAATAAGAAATTCATGTTATGTAATAATGTAGCGGCGCTTCTTTACATGGCAAACATGGGTGCAATTGAAATGAACCCCTGGAGCAGTACTTTTAAAAAACCTGATAATCCGGATTGGTGCGTAATTGATCTTGATCCGGATAAAAATCATTTTGATAAAGTCATAGAAACCGCGCTTGTTACCCGCCAAATACTTATGGCTGCAGGGATAGATTCTTACTGCAAAACGTCAGGTTCTACGGGACTTCATATTTACATTCCGCTGGGTAAAAAATATAATTACGAAGCCTCTAAAGAATTTGCCCGCCTTATTGCGCATCTTATACACGACAGGCTGCCAAAGTTTACGAGCATCGAAAGAATGACAGCTAATAGGAAAGGAAAACTGTATATCGACTTTCTTCAAAACAGGCCACAGGCCACACTTGCCGCAGCCTATTCCGTAAGACCCAAACCGGGGGCAACAGTCTCAACACCGTTACATTGGGATGAAGTTATTAAAGGAATGAAAATGGCAGCTTACAATATTACAAATGTGTATAAGCGAATTGAAGAAATGGGCGATATCTTTAAACCGGTGCTGGGTAAGGGAATTGACATGGTGGATGCATTGAAAAAGCTGCATGCTATGGAAGGGTAGGATGTAGGTAAAAGTATTACACGAATTTTGATGCACTAATTACACGAATATAGATGCACGGGATACAGGAATTTTATGCACGAATTACACGAATCTTTATGTCCGGTTAAACGAATTTAAAGGCACGAATTTCCCGAATTGAAATCTGATTGGGTAAGATGCGTTCCTTTTCTTTCTTTTGATTT
>JANXYS010000336.1 GCA_025355935.1 Chitinophagales bacterium
CAAATACTACGGCTGTTTACAATGATTATAAATTTACATTTAACGGACTGCAAGACAGGTTTCAAATCAAGCTTGCGTCTGGTATCCGCGATGTTAGCCTGAAACAGGATTTTGATTTTTATCCATTTTCTAAACATAAACTGAAGTTTGGTGCGTTGTACACATACCATCGGTTTACGCCCTCGGTTGTAAGTGGAAAGCAGGATTCTGTTGTTTTTAATCCCCTGAATGCCCAGGTTAAATTTGCCCACGAAGGCGCAGCGTACGTACAGGATGATTGGGAACTGAGTAAGAAGTTGCAAGCCAATGTAGGGTTAAGATATAGCGCGTTCCAGCAAATAGGCCCTTACAAGAAATATAATACTGATGTATATGGGAACCGCACCGACAGTTTTGTTTATAAAGCAGGTGCGCCCGTAAAAACATATGGCGGCTTAGAACCGAGGGTCACCATACGGTATAGCATAAACGAATCCACAAGTTTGAAGGCCTCCGCTACTCATAACCTGCAATATATACACCTGGTAAGTAATGCAGGCACTACCTTACCAACAGACATTTGGGTACCCAGCACCTATAAAGTAAAACCGCAAATTAGCTGGTTGTACGCTGCGGGAATTTTCAAAAATCTTAAAAATAATACTTACGAAACTTCGCTTGAATTTTATTACAAGCAAATGCGAAATCAGATTGAATACCGCGAAGGATATACGCCGACATCTCTCACTGATACAGAAGATGATTTCACATTTGGTAAAGGCTGGAGCTATGGCTCTGAGCTTTTCGTAAACAAGGTTAAAGGCAGGTTAACCGGGTGGGTAGGATATACTTTCAGCTACACCTGGCGCAAGTTTGCAGGCCTGAACAGAGGTAATAAATATCCAGCCAAATACGACCGTAGAAATGATATGAGCATCGTAGCTATGTACGATTTAAATAAAAAATGGAAACTTTCGGCGGCTTTCATATTCGGAACCGGAAACGCAGCCACGTTGCCGCAAAGGTTCTACATAGTGGGTGGAGTGCTATCCCAGGAATATAGTAATATCAACCAGTACCGGCTTCCGTCGTATCATCGCCTCGATTTATCTGCTGTACTTACGCCCCGTAAAAATGCAGGTAGAAAATTGAAAACAGAATGGGTTTTTAGCATTTATAACACATACAGCCGCCAGAATCCTTACTTCATTTATTTCGACCAAAGTGGAAGTCCGTATGACGGATCGTTGAAAGTACAGGCCAAACAGGTTTCAATTTTCCCAATCATCCCCGCAATAACCTGGAATTTCAAATTTTAATTTTTGCATCGTGCGAGTGCCTTTATTGGGCGGTATTTAAAACTGTTTTAATGAGGTGTGATTTTTTGTAATGATTTGCAATTTTTGCCAATTCACACGCCTTTCCTACGGAACGGGAATACAGGGTTGTGTTATTTTGGCTACCTGTACGTCGTGCCGATGGCACGGAATGGGAACTAGGTTGTATCATGTGCTGCTATTCACATGTCGGGCCGATGGCACGGAGCTCTGTTGGTTATTTGCCTGGCGCTCCTAGAGTTTTGAAAAATCGTTTATTTTATCCAGCTCCAGGAGGATCGCATCACCGGTTGAAGAACTGCGAAACATAGGGTTGAATTTGGCATTATCTACAATCTCCTGCCAGGTATAACTCGTGCGCGATACTACAATACTTGAGAAGCCTTCATCAAAAGCTTTAAAAAAAACTATCACCTGAACTTTTGCTTCAATAATTTCATCAATAGTTAGATTATATAAAGGGCTCTCTTCGTTAATAGGGTGAACGATAGTCCAACTGAGGGCAAGTGACATTACTTTGTCGAGCTGTAATGGAAGCGGGAAAAACTGATTCTTGTAAATGCCGTCTTCCTCCACCTGCATTGTTATTGTTACAGTTGCATTTAGCTCGGAGAGGTTACTATTCTTGGTAGGTGCCAGCCTAAACATCAGGGCCTTTCCATCTTTAAAAGGAGCGATCAGTGCATTTTTACTGTAAGCAATAAAAGCTTTAGGATTTACGAAACGCCCGTATAATAGGCCCGTAATAATAGCCAAGGTCATAATACCAGTTAGGGCTTCCAAAGATGATATGGTGTTCGCCAAAATTCCAATTGGGCTTATACGGCCATAGCCCACAGTGGTAAGTGTTTGGGCACTGAAAAAATAAGCTTCCTCGAAATTTTGAATTGCCGACCCCTGAACAAGGCCGTGTAGATGATCCACACCTACCATGGTGTAAACAATGGCAAATAGGAAATTGATGGAAGTATAAAAAAGGAATATGAAGAAGAAAAACTTCCATGTAGCAAGGTTGAGCATATAATGGTATATACTAAACCTTTCCAATGGATTAATACCGGTTTTAATTACATTAGAGGTACCGTCTTTATTGAGAAACCTGGTATCAAAGTTTTGGTTATTAGCAGAAAATCCGGTGTTATCAAGTTCTCTGATCTTTTTGTTGCGTTGATAAAAAGCCATGGTAACGATGCGGTTAAAGCATTAATTGCTGGATCTAATATAGTAATTTTTTAAAACCGCGACGTGTGCGAAAGGATCTTGCAGTAAACTATTTTTACCGCTCATCCGATTATTTTGGTTGCTGCTTGTGCACGAAACGAATCGTACCACTTTTCTGAAGATCAGAAGTAATCCGCACTTCATATCTTTTCGTACCATCCATCACTATCATCAGTGCAGTGTTTGGTGGAATTGTACCGAGGTTCTCCGCATACATTACCAGCTCATTAACCCCGGAATTATCTTCTACCGGTATCGATAAACTAATAGCTTTTTCACTAAGCCTTTTTTTACCCAGCAACAACCTGTTATTATAATAAAGTGAGATGCTGTCGCCATCTACTTCGCCATTATCGTACAGATCAATTTTTATAATTGAGTTTTCAACTTCGAGTGTTTTAAGAACTGTATTATTTCTCTTTTCTCCCTTAAGGGCAATGATGTTAGTAGTTGGCGGAAACTGTTTTGCAGCTTGTTCCCGGGCAACGATATTTTGTTTTTTATTTTGCGGTAATACAGGTTCGGGTTTCGAAAGCGTCAAAACTTTTGGGGCAACATTAGTAGTCTTAACTTGCGCTAAAGACGGTTTACTTTTTTGTGGGGTGGCAACTTTCGCTACCGCTTTGGCAGAAGGTCCTTTAGAGCCATTGCTTTTGAAATTCGGAAAACTACTTACAAGCGCCCTGCGATTGAGTAAGGTTGTACCAAACCCACAGTTACCGGACTGGTTGGGAGCGGGAGCCCAGGATCCCTGCAGGTTTTCGGAATTCTCTACTTTTTCATACGACAGTTTATGCACCTGGAAGCAGTTGCGGATATTTGCCGGAACGTTAGTTTTAGTTCGTTCGACCTCTGTAACCTCTATAAGTTTTGAATGCTTGTTGATCAAACCGGTGAGCCGACAGATGGTATAATATCTTTTCCCTTCGTCCGTAAAATAAGTATACGAGTAGCCGCTAACACTAGAACCTTTACATTCTAGGTCGAGAACATACTCGCACCTGTCGCCGCCCCACGAGCCGCTGGAGGTACTTTTGTCCGTAAACTCGCCTTTCCACTGACCACTAAAATTCTGACCATAACCAACAAAGAATGTTCCGATAAATAAAATGAGGAGTACGTATACTTTCATGTAAAACACATTTTCGATTCGCAAATTAAACTCATTTTCAATTTTAAAATGTCGATTTATACTTTTACTTAGTCAATACTTCGTTAAATTTGCAAACTAAAAAAGGGCTTAAGCAACATGATTAAGATAACATTACCTGATGGGTCTCAGAGAGAATATGAAGAGGGAGTTTCGGCCCTGGATGTGGCTAAATCGATTAGTGAAGGCCTTGCACGAAAAGTGCTTGCAGCCGAAATAGATGGTGAAACCTGGGATGCAACGCGTGCCTTAAACAAAGACGCATCGCTAAAATTATTAACCTGGGATGATACTGGTGCAAAGGCTACCTTCTGGCACTCCACCGCACATTTGATGGCGGAGGCTGTTGAGACAATGTACCCCGGCGTAAAATTTTGGGTGGGCCCTGCGATTGAAAAAGGTTTTTACTATGATATGGACCTGGGGGATAAAGTGCTTAATGAAGAAGACCTTAGCAAACTCGAAAAGAAAATGAGTGAGTTGGCGAAACAGTCAAACGCATTTGTTCGCAAGCCTATATCTAAACAGGATGCCGTACAACTATTTACAGAAAAAGGGGATGAGTATAAACTTGACCTACTGAGCAATCTGGCTGATGGAGGAATTACATTATATTCTCAGGGAGGGTTTACTGACTTGTGCAGGGGGCCGCATATTCCTCATACAGGATTTATCAAGGCAATAAAATTAATGAGCGTCGCAGGTGCGTACTGGAAAGGTGACGAGAAAAATAAGCAGCTTACCCGCGTATATGGAGTATCGTTTCCGGCGCAAAAAGAATTGGATGAATACCTTCTGATGCTGGAAGAAGCGAAAAAACGCGACCACCGAAAGCTTGGAAAAGAACTGGGTATTTACACTCTGGATGATGATGTCGGACAGGGCCTGCCTTTATGGTTACCAAACGGTACAATCATCATTGAAGAATTAGAAAATCTGGCAAAAGAAACGGAAAAAGCGGCAGGGTACAAGAGAGTAGTTACCCCGCATATCGCCAAGGAAGGTATGTATCTTACCAGTGGCCACCTGCCTTACTATGCAGACAGTATGTTTCCACCTATGGAACTTGATGGTACAAAATATTACCTCAAACCAATGAATTGTCCGCATCACCACAAAATCTTTGATGCAGAGCCAAAAAGTTATAAAGACCTTCCTTTTCGTATTGCCGAATATGGAACATGTTACAGGTACGAGCAAAGTGGTGAATTATTTGGATTGATGCGGGTGCGTTGCCTGCACATGAACGATGCCCACATTTACTGCAGTAAGGAACAGTTTGCAGATGAATTCAGGGCTGTAAATGACATGTACATAAAGTATTTTAAAATTTTCGGTGTAGACAAGTTTGTAATGAGGTTGAGTCTACATGATCCTGAAAAGCTAGGTCAAAAATATGTGAATGAACCTGAGCTTTGGAAGGAAACTGAAACAATGGTAAGGGATGTGCTGGTAAGTTCCAATATTCCTTTCGTGGAAGTGCAGGATGAAGCAGCGTTTTATGGTCCAAAAATTGATGTCCAGATATGGAGTGCAATAGGCAGGGAGTTTACATTAGCTACGAACCAGGTAGACTTTAACAGCGGTAATAAATTCAAGTTATCATATAGTAATAAAGAAAACGGGCAGGATGTTCCTTTGATCATACATCGTGCACCACTGGGTACGCATGAACGGTTCATAGGGTTTTTGCTCGAGCATTACGCGGGGAAATTCCCGGTGTGGCTTGCGCCTTTAC
>JANXYS010000300.1 GCA_025355935.1 Chitinophagales bacterium
CCTTTTTTTCAAGCTGAACGTGGATATCGCATTTGGCGAATTTTGCTAAACACCTCTGCTGTATGAAGTTATTTGAATAGCCATTGGCCAACAAAGTTCTTCCGCTCTCCGAAAGCTCATTCCAGTTTTTAAGTACTATCAGTAGTTTTTTCTGCTGCTTTTCAAGTTTAGGCAATTGCTTCTTGAGCAAAATTATCTTGTACTGCATGGCAATCAACTTATATTCACAGGTAGTGACAAATGCAGTTCGTTTTTCCTGCTCCTCTTTCGCGAAATCTCGGTCACCAGGTTCTTCACCATGTGCTTTTAAGCGTTCCGTCAGAGTTATAAACATTCTCTCAGCCTCAACCGGAAGCTGACGCCCATGGGTTTCAGTGTGGGAAAGTTGCCCACGATTAATACCCAGCAATCTGGCCATTTGATCCTGACTGAAACCATACTTTTCTCTAAATTGATTAATTAGAATCACATTTTCACCATCTTGCATTTTATGCGGCTTCATATTTACAATTTATTAAGATAAATAACCAACCCCTCACTTAAATTTTGTTCTGATAGCATTGTTTGAAATTTTTCTTTTTTTTCGGCCGGGGATCGTGCGGTTTTAGAATTATTTCAAAACCGCACGATCGACATCGTGCGGTTTTGAAAAAGTTTTTTTTCGCACGATGTTTTTAAATGTTTTCACCTGGGATTTGGCCCCGGCAGATCGGGATTTTTTCATCTACTTTTTATACTAAAATTTCTTCCACCAGCTAACGTAAGCACATTTAGAGAACATTATACTCGTTAAAGTTACGTCTGCAATTCTTAGCCAATATTGAACTAATGTATAAAAAAAAACCGGTGTGAGACGCTGGTTTGGTATTAAATCTCGGCCGGTGTGATTCAAGATGGGTGAGACCTTGAGGTGTCAACCTTTAAAGGTTGACACCTATAAATCGAAAAAAGCCCCCTTCTGGAGAAAGGGGCCTTCAATACAAAACATGAAATCGTTTACTTATTTTGAATAATCAGCTTCTGGGTTACTACCTGGTCAGTCATAATTATTTGCAGGATATAAGTTGCGCTGCTAAACCGGGAAAGGCTAGTCAATAGAAGACTATTACTACCTTTCAAAACATGTTGCTTTTGAATTAGAATCACTTTTCCCAAATTACCACTTAGCCTGATCGTAGCTTCGTATTCTTTGTCAGAGGAGAAGTTAATGCTCACATAATCTGACGCAGGATTTGGGTGGATAGAAACTATAGCCGGTTTAATAAATGTTTTTTTCACCATTGCCACGTTGCTGTAAGCCACTTGCCCGTTTTTATTGATAACCTTCATCCTGTAAAAAATGTGTTCGTTTGGAAGCGCTGAGATAGCGTCGGAAGTATAATAGGTGGAAAGGGTATTAAGCGGAACAGCCTTTTCCTGCGTTTCAATTTTAATATAGTTTATGTTATCAATGCTTCTTTGAAGTTCAAACCTGTCGACTGGCAAAGTTGAAGTGATACTCCATGTTAACGAGGAAGTCTCATTGTTAGATACTGCCGCAAGGGTGAGTAATTTAACTCCAAGCACGTAGCTTGTATACCTCCAGTCGCGATCTGCTTGTGCAGGATTTGCTTTTTGAACGGTACATCTTGCACCCGGTGTGGCATCTCCGGATACGCTGCCCCCGGTACCCATCATATAGGATGTGCCTTTGAGATTTGTAACAGAGTTCAACGAATCGAAACGATTGTCTAAACCATCGCCATCCGTATCAAGCAAAGTAAGGGTAACATTATCGTCGCCTAAACCATTAAGGTTAAAATCATTTCCTTCATTAATGTCAGGTGCGCCGTCTGAATCAGTATCGAGATCCCTGTAATCCGGTATTCCATCAACATCCTTATCAGAAAGGAAGATGCCAGACCCGCCGAAGCCTACTGAAACATCATACGCATCATCAATACCGTCATTATCAGCATCTACGCCCGAAGGGAATTTATAAGAGGCCGTTGTTTGTCCTTCGATATTATCGGGTATTCCGTCATCATCAGCATCTATGTCAAGGTAGTCGGGATTCCCTCTGCCATCTGTATTGCGGATAGAGAATGTGGGCATTGCGTCAACCACTGTACTCCAGCCCGTAGTAGCCCCGTAGGTTCCGTCTACTTTACCATTAAAGTCAGCATCTGCAAAACCAGCTTCCAGCACATCAACAATACCATCGCCATCGCTATCTAAGTCGTACGGGTTTGCAAATTTATCCTGATCAAGATTTTTATTCGGATAACTATCGGCTCTTCCATCATTATTGATATCAGACCCAGTTTTTAATAAGGCACTTGCCCCCACAACATTATCGGAAATTCCATCTCCGTTGGCATCTACGAATCCATTAAGCAAACCGTTGTTTGTACTGGCGTTGTAAGATCCGCCTGCTTCCACAACGTCCGGAATTCCATCATTATCGCTGTCCAGGTCAAATTCATTCGCAAGGCCATCGCCATCAAGGTCTTTGCTTCCTAAACCAAGGCCGGAATTGTTCGCACCAGTGTTGTTGGCATCTACATTCTGGGAAATTCCGTCGCCGTCAGTATCAGTATAATTATCAATCTTACCATCTCCGTCAGCATCAACTCCGCCTGCTTCTACCACATCCGGAATGCCGTCGTTATCGCTGTCAAGATCAAGCATATTGATTATGCCATCTTTATCAAAATCAAATCTGTCATCCACTCCATCGCCATTTGTATCTACCCGGCCAGGGAATGTAGGGTCGAGGTAATTCAACACACCGTCGCCGTTTGAATCCCCGTCTGCCTGGAAATCATCATTTACAAAATCGCCGTTGTTGTCTTTGTACCCGGGGTACCCGGTATTAAAAGCGTCCGTTAGTGCTGCCGGTATATTACTTTCAACATAGTCGGGAATGCCATCTTTATCTTTATCAAGATCACATGAAACAAATATGGTTACTGACTGGCAGGACGTAGTATTACAATCGCCTTGCGCCAAAACATAATAGGTTGTAGATACTATTGGGCTTACAGAGATGGTGCTTCCTGTTCCCACGAAGGTTCCGCCGCATGAGCCGCTGTACCATTTCCATGCGGCATTTGTTCCCAATGAACCGCCTGTTATTCCAAGGGTAACTGAGATGCCCGGACAAATTTTACTTTTATTTTTTGTTGCTGATGTTGCGGCAAGGGATGAAACTTTTCCGGTGAGTTTTGCGCCCGCTGATGTATAGCGGCAGTAAGGACTTGATATGTTTCCTGTTGCTGCCACTAGTACCCTATAAAATTTACCGGTATCCGCAGCAAGTATTGGATTTATGGTGTAACTGCTACCGGTTGCGGCGGCAACATTAACCCAGGTTATGTTATCTGAACTTACCTGCCACTGATAATCTTTGGATCCGGGCAAGGTAGTTGGGTCAGTAAGGGTTGAATTGAAAGTGGTAGATCCCCCAACACAACCTGCTGAAACCGCGCCTACATTTACAACCGGCATAGCATCACAGGTTCCAAACTGAATATCATCGAAAGCAATATCATTACCGCAACCTCCCGGCGCATCATTTACCAGTTCAATGTAAATATCACTGTAAGTGACAGGTAACACGAACTTTAGGCCGTACTGCTGCCAGGTAGTATTACTGATAGTAGCTGTAGAAACCTCGGTAATAATTCCGCCCGAAGCGCCATCCACTACCCGCATTTTAATTTTTGGATATTGAAAACCACCAAATGCGTTACAAAGCGTTTGATAGCTGGCGTTACCTACAAACTCCGAATAAAATGATAAAGAATATTGTTGTTGAGCACATAACGGGTAATTAAAGTGCCCACGATAAAATATGGTGTTATTTGCGTCTGCATTTACGACAAGCATGTCTCCGTTTACATTCCCTGTATGATCGGAAGTACTTAGCCAATGACTGTTATCAGCGGTTTGAGGATCGTTAGTGACGGTATAGGTTTCTACCGGTATGGGTTGAGTAACAGAACTTGTATACAAAGAAGCCGCTGTAGCACCGGTTACGCCGGCAGCTACTACCGGAGCTGGTATTGCTGCGGTGAGACCAACACCTGTACCAAAGTCCTGGTTATACAGAACATTGGTAAGGGTGGTACACGGTGGTGTTTGTGCAACGATCGAGATTAGCAACGGCGTTGGCTGAGATTCCCCGGGATCATCAGGCTTATCATTTAGATTAAGATCCGGGTTTGAACCATTAGTTGACAGGTCTGCAAGGGCATCGCCTAAAAGACCTGTGCCTGTTACACGGGCCTGGTTATTATAAACGATTCCTGGGTTTATATTAGCGATGCGGGTTGTTATCTGCAGCGTAATGGTATTTTGACCGGGGTTATTTGAAAGAGTTTGGCTAGGAGCAAGAAGACTGAAGTTTCCGGCAGTACGCCCGTCGAATAAAGTGTTTTGTAAAATCCCTGCCGGCGCAACAAACGAAGTAATCGATCCGCTTAATACATTTGCCGCACCATTGATATTATTCAGGGTATCATACCCCTGGATATTTGATACAGGAGTTCCGCCATAATTTTTTATGAATATTTCATATACAACATCATATATTTTTGATCCAACCGGGTTCTCAACTGCAGAAACAAGTTTTTTCGCAGCGCCAATACCTGATGGGATATTCGTCATATCTGCAGATCCAAAAAGGGTACCGCCAATGCTATAAGTTATAGCAGTCTGGGCTCCGGTAAGTATGTCGATTTGCTTATAAAAACAGGTACCAGCAGGGGTAGACTGGATACTGCCTACAAGTTTACCACCTGAATAGGAAAGTCCTACCAGGTTATTATTTACGCCAAACTTAAGGGTATCAATATAAGTAGCTACAAGCGGAATGGCGCTTCCATAGTCTTTCCAGTTAAGCGTAAAATATTTATTATCAAATGCTGCAAGCATTTGTCCGCCCGGCGTCATTACAACATCGCCATTTTGTTTATAAATGTACCGCGGGCCAAAATTGATAGGAACTGACGGGCCAAGAATTCCAGTGGCAAAGTTTACACTCTGCAGCTCCATATTTGAAATACCTGTATTTCGATACCAGATGTTACCCTGAGCATCGTCAGCCCGAACATACTTCGCCCATTTATTAGAAAGATCAAAGTAACATATTGCAGGATAACCATTAGCTATTATGAGAGAACTATATTGCCCTACACTCCCCGTGGCCTCTGCAATAGATCCTGCACCCCAAGTTGTGCCATTTATGTCTGATGACCGAATATACCGCAGATCGAGATTAGTTACATCATAGTAGGATATCGCCGGGTTACCGGAGATAGTTGTTAATGATGGATATTGTCCTACGTTTAAAGCAGCACCGGAACCCGCAACGAGAATTCCCGCAGCAGCCCAACTGGTACCTGAGGCATCCGCTGAGCGGATGTATCTTAAATCCCCGTTTGTTACATCATAAAAAGCAATAGCAGGATTACCATTAATAACCGACATAGAAGTATATTGACCGACATTACCTGTTGCTTCAACAATGGTAGCCGCCGGCCAGGCTACACCATTTGCATCAGATGATCGCAGGTAATCAAGATCGCCATTGGTTGCATCATAGTAACTAATAGCAGGGTTGCCATTGACAACTGAAAGTGCAGTGTATTGACCAACGCTGTTAACATTTAGAAAAGAAACCGGCGCGCCCCAGGTAGTACCTGTACTATTCGTAGCCCGAACATACCTAACATCGAGGTTAGTTGCGTCATAATAAGAAATAGCGGGGTTGCCATTAACCACGGCCAGCGAGGTAAATTGCCCTACAATCCCGGCGCTGGCTTCAACTACTACCGGCGCGCCCCAGGCAGCTCCGTTTACGTCACTTGCCCGAACATATTTTAGATCTGTGTTTGTTGCATCATAGTATGAAATAGCGGGATTCCCATTTACAATAGCCATGGAAACATATTGCCCAACATTTCCGGTCGCATCAATCGTAATAGGTGTGCCCCAATTAATTCCATTAACATCGGTAGCCCTTACATATTTTAGGTTTAATGTTCCGCCGGCATAATCGTAATACGCCATCGCTGGAAAACCGTTCACGTTTGCGCCCGACGTATACTGTCCAACACTCGTGGAAGCGTCAGCATTTATTGGAGGGTAACCTGTAGAATCTACAAAATTTATTTGGTACCCTAACCCAGTAGCGGGATCAAACTCAACACCTGCAACAAATTGATTGGTAAAAGTTTGATAAACCGGTAAAGCTGGCAATGGTGCGGCGGGGCATATTGTTGGTAGCCACCTAAAAGTGTAGGTGCTGTAAACACCAGTATTAAGTTTGATTTGGCTAAAATAAAGATAACCGTCAAATGGGTTAAACGTAATAGTTGCAAGTGACGATGAAAAGAAAGGAGACGCAAGATTAGGTTTACAGTTCGAACGATGCGTAAGAGTATTAGTGGTTGAATTATAATTGAAATATTTTAAGGAATCATTAGTTGCAGACCCGCCACATGGCTTACCAATACCAACTGGTACTGATACAGTTGCCTGTGCAAAAGCGTTATTATTACAACAAATGAAAAAGGCAAGTATGGCCAGAAGTTGACACGCTCTCTTCGTTGCTGAATAGAATTGGTACATTTTTGTGGTTTTTTATGAGATATTGGGCAAATTATCTTACGATAACTAATTTTTTGGTTTGAACTACTTTACCGTCATTTCTAATTTCTACAAAGTAATTTCCAGCACTAAGTTCATTCACCGATATCCGAAGATAGTTATTGATTGCAAAATTTTGTTTAGCAACTTTTTTCACTTCTGCTCCGTTTGCATTCAGCACACGAATATCTACGAGCTTAGAGCTTCCGCTGGATTTAATGTTTATATAGCTTGTTGCCGGATTAGGCGAAACACTAAATAGGTCGGTAGTTTCTTCATTAAGGAGTACTATAGTTCTTGTATAAATGGATGAACCATCTTTCTCCAGGACCTTAATTCTGTAGTAGGACCTGGCATCGTAATTTAAAGCATCCGTGTACTGGAAGGTACTTTGTCCTGGCAAATCCGCAGCTTTTAAAGTTGCTATTTTCGTAAAATTAGTACCATCTCCACTACGCTCTACCTGGAAACTGGTATAGTCGAATGCTTTATCAATCGTCCACGATAATTTGTTACCCTCGGGTTGTTTCGCCGCGGTAAAACTCGTGAAATTGGTGGCAAGCAATAAGGCTGCACTTCCTGTTAGAGCGCCGTTCGACATCGTTTCACTGTATGGGTCAAAGGTCACAGAAGTAGGGGGAAATGATAATGTGTATTGGATTTTATTAAGTCCTGCCATACTTGGGGTAAATACTCCATTTGATACATAAAACATTGAACCACCCTGGTCATAAATAGTAACTGTAGTATCATTCGCGGCCAATGCACCCTTAATGCGTATTATAATTGGCATATCAAAATGAGTAAGTGTTGACGAGGTAACAGTTTGCGGTAGTGAAAAGATAACCGTATTGCCTACACTATTCCATTTAGCAGAATTATAATTAGCAAAGCCGGTATAATTTATCCACTGATCAAAAAAAGTTGTAAGAACTACGCCTCCGAGTACATTTTCCATGTGGCGTTTAACATCATCCGTTTTGGCATTGCCATAAATAAGTAATGGGTCGGCCTGGTAATTTTTTAAAGCCTGGAAGAATTTGGTATCGCCCAGCATTGTCCGAAGCATACTAATAACCATCGCTCCTCTTTCGTAAATATATACAGCTGGAGTGAAAATCGTTAATATGGTTGAAGTATCTGAAACATAAACACTCTGTGTTTGAGTAGCTGTATTCATTGCAGTAGTCTTTACTTTTTGCCTCCATGATAATCCAGTATAGCCGCTGGCAACCGAGGGCGCGAATTCTGCACATAAAATTTCTGTGTAAGTAGCAAAACTTTCGTTAACCCATATGTCCCTCCAACTTCCGCAGGTAACGCTGGCACCCCACCATTGATGACCAAGTTCATGGGCGTTTACATCCCAGGCTGTAGTTGCATTGTAAGTGCTCGGATTCATTCCGCTAAAAGTATTATGTTCCATACCGCCACCAAAACCGAATGTATAATTGCCGTATTTCTCCTTCTTGAAGGGATAATCACCAAACTTACTGGTATAGGTAGTAAGCATGAGTTTGGTTTTATCCAATTGTCCCTGTGAAGTTGGTGTATTAGTTTCCGGGAAAATCAAGTTATAATAATCCATCATAGTCCCGTTAATATTCACTTTATCTGGTATTAGTGGGTATTGGTCGTAGTTAGCAGCAGCCACACACACCTGGTAAGAGGAAATGGGGTAAAGATGCCGCCAGAACGTTAGGACATCACTGCCAACTGTTTGCTCGCTCACGCGCACACCGTTACATGCAGTTCTGAAACCTAATGGAGTACTCAGGTATACTTCCAGAGTATCAGCCTTATCGTTTGCAATCATAGATTTACATGGCCACCAGGTATATGCCGAGTAGGGCTCTGAAAGCGTATAGATGTAATTTTTAGTAGTGTTATGGACAGCTTTTACAAAACCGGTGCCGTTGCTGAAGCCAGCAACGTTTGGAGGAACGCCTTGATAATATACCGTTATCGAATCAAAGGTACCAATGGCTGCAATGCTGGGTAGTGTTAATTCTAACACGTTTACATTCTTAACGATACTCGCATTTGCAAGTTTTGAACCATGATAAAGTACAGAATCGCACGTTAAAGACGATGCAAAATCATATTTTAATAACGTAAAGTTTGAGGCGAGCGTAGTAAAATGGTTTGTCATAGAACCTTTCACATACTTTCCTATTGACGTATCGGGATTGAGCCGAAGATTCAGGCGATAGTATTTTACATCGTAGTCGGCTCCAACTGCCGCGGCAGCGTTAAATGCCGTCATCAATTTGTAAGAATTAAACTGCTGAGCCCTGTGTTCTTCACGGTCGCTCATATACGATAGAGCCGGCATGAAAGGGACGTTGTTTGGATTTACATTCTCATGATCGCCTGATGGAGATTCATTTTGGGCTAAACAATTGAAACTGGAAATAAAAAAAAGAGTTATGAAAGCTAAGCTTCTCATTTTAAGGATTTTGGTAGTTTATATGATGTGTCTGTAAGAATTCTTCTATATTCATCTATAAATACGTGGTATTAAGCCTTTTATTGCATTTTTACCCCACTTTAATTTTACACACCTGGTTTGGCCGCTGTTAGGTAGTATAAGTACGAACTGCTATTGATATCACTTCGTATTTTTCCTATGCCATGCAGGCAGGCTCAACATTTTAAAACTTCTTAAAAGTGGATGTTGTAATTTTATTGCTCAAAAAATTATTATGAGCGGAGTCAGCGACCCTAAACCTTTAATCGGTTTTTCTTGTGGAGATATCAACGGGATAGGAACAGAGCTTATCATTAAAACTTTAAGCGATCCTCGCCTGCTTGAATTTTGTACTCCCGTTATATTTGCCAATAATAAACTTATCAACTTCTACAGAAAAAGTTTACCCGATATCAGCTTCAGTTTTTCCGCCGCAAAGGACTCGAGCCGCATTAGTGCTAAACAGGTTAATTTATATAATTGTTGGGAAGATGATGTTGCTATAACCCCGGGGCAATTAACTGATGATGGCGGTCGATATGCAATCGCCAGTCTTACGGTTGCCACGGAAGCGCTAAAGGCGGGGAAACTCGAGGGACTGATTACTGCGCCTATCCACAAGAAAAACGTCCAATCCGAAACATTCAATTTTACAGGCCATACTCCCTTTTTAAAACATGTGTTTGAGGTGAACGATGTTTTAATGTTTATGATTGCTCAGAACATGCGAGTAGGTTTGTTGACCGAACATGTTCCTTTACATGAAGTATCGCAATATGTAACTAAAGAAAATATTCTTAGTAAACTGCAGTTAATGAACCAATCGCTCAATAAAGATTTTGGAATTAACAAACCAAAAATTGCAGTGCTGGGATTGAATCCACATGCAGGCGACGAAGGGCTCGTTGGGAAAGAGGAAGAAGAAATCATTAAACCTGCTTTAAGGGACGCGAGGCAAATGGATATTTTTTGCTTTGGTCCATACAGTGCTGACGCCTTTTTTGCGCGTGGGGAGCATGAAAAGTTCGATGGGGTTTTGGCAATGTATCACGATCAGGGCCTTATCCCTTTTAAGTCTCTCGCGCACGGTGAAGGTGTAAATTTCACTGCGGGGCTTCCTGCAGTACGTACTTCTCCTGATCACGGAACTGCGTTTGATATTGCTGGTAAGGGTATTGCGGATGAAAGTTCTTTCAGGGAGTCTGTGTATAAATGTATCGATATCATTAACAGCCGGAAAGAAGTTGCCGATCAATACAAAAATCCCCTTAAAAAAATGAGTGCTGCAGTATTAAGGAATGCCGTGGATGAAAAGATTGCTCTTGATGAAAATTAAGTCTTTTAGAATTACTTAAATACTGCTTCATTCACTCCCTTATTAATAATATAATTCCTGAAAACAATTTCGGCCCGTCCTTTACGGCTTTTATTTTTCTCGGCTGGCGGGATTGATTTACCGTCGTCAAAATCGAACGTTACGCCCTTCGGTAGTTTATAATCTTTAGTGTTAAAAGAAAAAATAATTTTATCAGGTAACCCGAACCCGCCAAATTTACCGTACGTCATCTCCAGTTCAAAACTCCCATTTTCCCTGGTAGTTGTTTTGGCTCTTCTTATGAGGTTGGTAGCTTCTTCGATATATAGTGTACTTAATACCACATCACTGTTGTCATCCACGGGTAAAAGCTTTGCCACCCGTACTTTGATGCCATTTACTATATCATTTCCAGCATCTATGATAGTGAACTGATCATCTGTTAAAACGCTGCCCATATTAATACTTACCGCACCTTTTGGAATGAACGAAATACCCTTTTCACTTTTAACTTTTATCTTGTTAGGCTTTTTGAAATACACCTTTACATTTGCAACGGGCACTTTTAAAAACGCCACATTTGTTCTCATCCTTCCATCCGCTTCGTAATCGTTCACTGATTCCATCTTGAGTTTGGCTTTCTTCACCAATGAACTTATTTCCTGTTGTGCATATGCGTTCCACACTACCGGTAAACACAAAATAATCCCAATAATTTTCTTCATTTATTTTTTTTAAGTAAGAATATCTTTTCTTTTAAAAACAGCTATAGTAATTCCGAGTAATATAAAAATATGTGCAAGCAAAATATATAAGCTGTTTCGTATCGCCCCCCAGTTTTCTATCGATCCCTTAATAGGTTCTCCATCCTGGTTTGTAGCAATGTAAAAAAATCCTTTCCATCCAACCAGGTAAGATGTAAACAGCCATGGTTTTACATTTTTGTCGATAATTGGGACACTAATATTAGAAATAACCGTACAAACGATGACGATACTTACCGTGGCAATGATAGGACCAATGCTGTTTTCAGCGTAAACAGAAAGCAGCATTGCTAAGGCCGCAATAACCGTTAGTGCAATAGCTGCATAACAAAATGCGGCGAGGTATCGCCACATTATATCATCCTGGGTTATCTGCAGAATCTGACTCTCATCGCCTTTCACCCTGAAGATGATCATATCATCAGCGCCAAAAATAAATAAGCTGATAAATAAAGCTGTAATTGCCATCCATATTAATAACGTCACAGTATAAATAAAAGACGCGAGAAATTTTACCAGGATGATCTGGGTCCTACTTACAGGCTTCGTCAACAACAGCCGCAGGGTACCCATATTCGCTTCCCCGGAAATGGCATCGCCGGCTACCAGTGCAACGAGTATGGGCACTTGGATTAGAAGAGTGTTCAGAATAATATAACACATAAAATACCCGTTGATCGCCTTTGATTTGTCAATTTCAAAAGTATCATTCACACTTTGCAGCATAAGGTTCATATAACTCTCCCCATCGGCTTTAAAGGCAAACTGAAAAATAAATACTATCGCCGCAATAGCTATAAAGGCAATGAAAGTTCTGGGACGCTTCGATATTTTATATAACTCAATTTGCAGCAGGCTCCACATGATTTTCAGCGTTGGTAAGTGATAAAAAATAATTTTCAAGGGAGTGCCGGGGCTGCACAGACAAAATCTCTACACCGGTTAAGGATAAAGTTGAGATGAGTTTAGGAATATCGCTTTTACTCATTTCGAGCATGATTGTATCTTCAACCAGCGATGCATGAAAATCCGGAAACTTATCGAGGAGCAGACTTAAGGCTTTGACATTATCTGTTGTTCCGAGTTGAACTATTGTATGAGCGGGATCGAGCATTTCCGCAACCACACCTTCAGCAATTTTACGGCCCTTATTGATGATAATCATTCTTGAGGCTACCTGTTCGATCTCATTGAGAAGATGAGACGATACAATAACCGTCTTTCCCATTTCGTTACTTAGGTTCCCTATCAGCGACCGCATGTCTGCAATTCCCTGTGGGTCTAAACCATTGGTGGGCTCATCAAGAATTATAAGTCGCGGGTTATGAACTAATGCCACCGCAATCCCTAAACGTTGTTTCATACCCTGGCTAAACGTCTTAGCTTTACTGGTACTTCTATCGGCAAGGCCAACCATATCCAGTTGATCCATTATTAATTTACGGGTTACTTTTACCCCACTCATTTTCGCAAAAATGGAGAGATTGTCATAAGCACTCAAATATTTATAGAGGTCCGGCCGCTCCACCACTGCGCCCGTTTGCCTGAGTACCTCATTTCTCTGTTCTGATAGATTTTTACCGAAAACTTTGATAGTGCCCGAATCGGGCCTGATAAGCGTGAGAAGCATCCTGATGGTTGTTGACTTCCCTGCGCCGTTCTGTCCAAGAAAACCATAAACGTCACCTTCATTTACCGTGAACGAAAGATCGTCGACCGCCTTAATATCACCAAATTTCTTGTTAAGATTCTGAACTTCAAGCATCACACCCATGTTGCAAATTTACCCCTATAATAATGCGGCACGGCATCTTTCTTAACAATTCCGTGGAAGCCACTTTTTCAAAGATGTTAACTATAATTGAAACAATTTGTTCGCCAGTAGGTTGCTGTTTATGATTTTCTTACAAGTTCTGTCACCCTATTTATAAATTCATGTATGATTGGAGTGCCTTTACGTATGTTTCAAATGCCTGGATGCCTGTGAGTGTAATTTTACAAAGTGTCAGGGGGTAGTTGTCTTTGAATTGCTTTGTAATCTCAACATAAGAAACTTCTTTCAGTTTGTTCAGCTGCACGCTAAGGTTGCCCGCCGTAGCATTAGTTTTTTCCTTAATAAAGGTAAACTCTGCCTCTTTTACGCTTATCAGCAAGCTCATAATGGCCAGCCGCAATTGTGAATGTAATATGGGATCCAGGTCTTTAAATTCCATGGGCTGCTTTCCTCTTTTTAAACCTCTTCCATAAAATAACACCCGGGATCAACCAGGCAAAAATCGCCGCCACTGATGTCAAAAGCATATCAATTTTCAATGGTGTGAAAACCGAAATTATGCAAAGAATCCAGCACAGTATGCCCCCGGCCAGCATCGGTTTGAAGTTGCGGAGTACCCCTGTAATGATAGTGGGAAAACCGTACCATAAAAGGAAAAATGCGGTTGAGAAACTGTCATAATTCAAAACTGAGACGCCGGGATTACGGCGTGCATATTCTTCAACCATCGGATGAAAGTTATTATAGATAAAGCCGCTGATAAAACTTAAAATGAAGATCCCGACACCAAAGCAAATCCAAAGTGCATCCATGGTGCTTTCTTCATACGCCTTAACCTTCCTTGTACGACTGGCCTTAACTCCAAGATATACCTGTGGCAGGATAGCTATTAACGTTAGCAGCCAGATGTCGAATGGAAGAATGAATTTATACTGGATCCTGAAGAAACTCACCAGTCCGCAAATACCGACAACCGTGCCCCACAATATAGGGCCTACCCCGGTATCATGATAACTATTCTTGGCCTTATTGATCATTGTATTAATGAGGCGAAGACTGTCTTCGTGTGATAATTCTTTATCTTCCATCTGCAGTATTTTCTTTAAAATATTCCCCGGAGTAAACCGCCGGGAGTTGCAAAATATTCCGGAAAAATCTTCTGAAATTGCCGGAAATCCCGCGATACACAAATTATTTACAAAACCTAACGTTAACCACAACACTTATTTAACAGCCTAATTCTGATATTGTCAGCCTTAGTATGAAAGTATTTTGAGCATCGGAAGATCGAAAAGGCGCTTAAACTTTAAGGTGACTTGAAATTAATTGCTCAAAAATATGGGTCTGAATATCGTGCATTATAGTGTCTTTAAAAAAATCCTGTTTCCTATTTGCACCCACTAATTAGGATATTAACCCTTTGTGCTCCCCAATTAGGTGAAAGGTCGCTGGCGGGCTTAAAACTATTGAATTTCTCTTTTGCTATTTTTAGAGATTCAGACGCTGCAGCACAACCACCGCCAAATTGCTCTGGTGTATTCTTTAGGTTTTCGCCTTTGAGATAATAGGGCCTTGGGTTAGAGGGATCCTGCTTTTTTGCCGCTTCCAGATTTGTTTCGATGTCAGGTCCGTACTGCATATACCTTGCCTGCGGTTGTACAAGCATCCGAACAGTCGCAATCATACTCTTCAGGCAACTGATCTCAGAGTTATTTGGCACCAAGGAATCCGCCTTCTGCAGCAACGAGGAGGCTTTATCTGCATATTGATCTCCACCCGACATATCTTTTTGCATGAAGCCATAATTCAACTGCATTAACGCAGCGTAATAATACGGAAGCCATTGGCTCTTTTCAGCATTGCCAATTCTTTCAAAGCTGTTTGAAAGAGAAAGTAAGTTTTGGGGATTAGTATATGACGAATCGATAGAAGAAATATTCATCTTCATTGCGGACTTAAACTTTTCGCTTTGTGCTTGCGCTAAGTTTACGAATGATAGTACTAAGGCGAACAGGATCATTTTTTTCATGTTATTCATTTTAAAGGTTTTTATTTTTTAATTTATTGTACTCGTTCTCTACTGCATTTGATTTTGGGATCACGTAAGCCCCGGCATAATGGAACACCAGGCCGATTCCCCAGCCCAGCGTAGACCATATCGGCCAAGGGTAGGTGTTAGATGATCTGCCTTCGTGGAGCATTGTGAAGTACCAGATGGCCCAGAGAAAAGTATTTACGATAAGGTAGGTCAAAAGATGACTTTTAAAACTCGCTCTTCGCTGTGCAAGTTCCCAAAGTTCCGGATTTTTGCCTTGCGGGGCGGGCTGGTGATAATGAGACATAACATCAAACGTTTTTAAGGTGAAGAATTTACTTTAAAGATTATTATTTATTGTATCCTGTGTACGGTCTACTCCAAAACTGAGGAAACAACCGATATAGACAAATCGTTTACTGGCGGGCGTTATCGGTATTTTTCGTTCCGTAATTGAAGCATAATTATAGCCGAAAACTTGTTTTTGACCGAGCACGTTTGTTATCGACAGAACCCAGACTATAAAGCTTTTACTTTCCTTCTTCCCAAGATTTGGCAGGTAGTTGAGGCTAAAACCAAGACTGTTGTAATTAATGGTTTTACCTTCATCTTTTACAGCGTATTTATTTTTTGAAGGGTCGAAGGCTAGATGGTAGTATGGGCGCCCCGAAGCGAAATTATAACTTGCATTAAATCCAGTCTTTAGTGGGAGAGAAAACTTTTTCAGCACAAGTGAAGCAGTGTGCGTAGCGGCAAAATTAGGGGCCCTTGACCCAGGAAAATTAAGGTAATCTCTCTTAGTGTCGAGGTAGGAATAGGAAATCCAGTAGTCAAGATTTTTAATTGTTTTTTTATCGCGCCAGAAAACTTCCACACCTTTAGCATATCCCCGGCCCCCATTATTTGCTGCCAAAAGGAGCCCGTTGCTGTTAGGCTCCGTCTTATATAATGCGTTGTAATTTTTATAAAATAGTTCTGTGCGAAAAGTTCTTTGATTTTTCAACCGCTGAAACTGGAGTATATAATGGGTGGCTTTTGCATATCCCAGGGTCGCATGAAGGGAAGGCAGGTATTTAGTTTCAGGATTTTGATAAAAGATTCCATAAGCGAAGGACACCTGGCTGGTCTTATCAAATTTATACGCAAGAGAGATCCTGGGAGCTGCGTTCCAACTTTTCATGATTTGCGAATATTCGACGCGGGTTCCAAGTTTTGCCGCTATATCTTTTGTGATGTAAAAATCGGCTTCAGCGAAGCCTGCTGTTAAATTATCTTTAACCTCGCTAGTGAACTCCCGCCCGGTGAACAAGGTATATATTGTCTTTTCATCACTGTAGAATTGGTCGGCTCCCAATCTTACGGCGTTAATTCCTGCTAATCTTTTTTCAAAAACAACCCGGGCCTGTGCATACTTTGCCCTGTTTTTGACCATAAAGTTCTTTAAAGCATAGCCGGCCGGATCAGTAATAAGTACTTTATTATCGTTAGGATCCTGCAATTCATTCTTTATATCATCTTTATTAGTGCTGAAACTTAAACCGACAAATGATTTCCAACCATTTCCGATGTTTTCACGCCAATTAAGATTTTGATATGTATTCAAATTTTGTAGGGAAAATGCATTTTGCAATGTTGAGGAATCAATATCCTGCGCTCTAAAACCCAGCTGGTTCCAACTTCCGTAGCCGTAGTATTTAACAAATCCTCCATTCTTAGTTTTAAACCGGAAGTTGGCATCTAATTCATGGTATTGGGGAATTTTGTAAAAATCTTGTTTTTGCTTGATTACGGCGAAAGCGAGTGCCAGGTTTGTATAATTATAGGTCAAACCCCAACTGGCTTTTTTATTTTTTGCAAGCTTTTGAATGCCACCGCCGCCGCCTATAACAGAAATTGCCAGGCTGGCCTCCGTTTTAAGGGGCAAATCTGTACTTTCTAATACAAGGGCCGAGGAAAGGGCCTGACCATACAAAGCAGAATATCCGCCCGAACTAAATACCGTGCCTTTGAAAAGAAAGGGGTTAAAACGTCCGCGTGTAGCAATTCCTGGTAAGCTGCTGTAGTAAAAATTATTTACAAGGTTGCCATCGATAAATATTTTACTTTCAGTCGCCGTGCCTCCTCTAACGAAAAGACCTTCCATATCCCCTACCTGCTGGGTACCGGGCAATGTTTTTAAGGTAGCAGTAATATCCGCATTCGCGCCGGCAGTTGTAACAATGTCCAGCGAGCTTAAAACCGTCGTCTTCTTTTTATCACTTGCCTCAAAGGAGCCGGCAGAGATCACTACCGCATTCAGCTCGGTTATTAGCTCCTTAATTGAAATATTCAGCTCAATTGGCTCGGCTTCAATTACTAACTTTTTTATATATGAGTCAAACCCCGTCATTGTGACTTCCAGGAAATGACTTCCTTTTTCGCTGGTAAAAAAAACAAATTTTCCCGTAGAGTCAGTCGTTGTTCCGTCGTAGGTACTGGCAAGGGCGATGCTTGCCCCGCTAATAGATTTGCCCTTATTATCCGTTAGTTTTCCGGAAATTTTAACCTGCGCATTTAGCAGCGAAAAAGGTAAAAATGCCACTAAAAAGAAAAACCATTTCATTGTCAATAATTTTCACAAACGTAAAGTAGTTTATTTTATAAACCAAATTAAATTAAAATTATTTTCATGTTTTTCTATGGAATTTGTAGCGCGGAAGAATCTAAAATTGATATATATTCCGCTTATTATCAATTTGTTATGAGAACTAAATAATTATGAAAACTTGTGCAGTGTACTGGAATCATTAAAAATATTTTAAAAAAAATACTTTTTTTTCTGGAGGTATTTTGTAATTTAGCAATAGAATTTAATGGGTTAGTAAGTACAAATGGTCAACAGCAATGTTGGCCATTTTACTTTTGAGGAGGGTTAAGAAACCTGCATACTATTTTTAAATTCTTAATAAGCGATTTCTCATTCGTCTGCATCACCTCGTGATTTGTTTCATCTTTAAATACAAAATAGCCTTTCTTATTTGCCATACTTCTTTTAATAAAAAGAGTTATGCAACCAGCCTCCGTCATCAAAATTCTTCAAGCACTTTTTGAAATTCCGATCTCATTTTTTTTCAAATAACTTTACCGGATGAGCAAAACAAAGTCAGCATTTTTTTGTCAGAACTGTGGATTTGAAAGCACGAAATGGGTAGGCAAATGTCCATCATGCAGTCAATGGAATACTTTTGTAGAAGAAGTAATTGTCAAAGGCAATGATAAATTTCTTAAAGATGATTGGAAAGAGTTTAATGGCGTTTCCAAGTTAAAGACAGTTTCAATAAATGATGTAAGCAGCGCAGAAGAGAAACGCATTATAACTACTGATGCGGAACTAAACCGGGTACTAGGCGGAGGCATTGTTTTGGGAAGCATAGTACTGGTGGCGGGCGAGCCTGGAATTGGTAAGTCAACTCTCTTCTTACAAAACGGCTTGAAGCTTCAGGACATAATCACTTTATATGTGAGTGGCGAGGAAAGCGAGCAGCAGATTAAAATGCGAGCGGATCGCGTAGGTGTGTCAAGTGATAATTTTTACCTGCTTACCGAAACAAATACGCAAACGATTTTCTCTGAGATCAGGAAATTAAAACCGCAATTGGTCATCATAGATAGTATTCAGACTTTACAATCTCCGTTTGTAGAAAGCTCGCCTGGTAGCATTAGCCAGATCCGCGAGACTGCAGCAGAACTTCAACGGTTTGCCAAGGAGACGAATACGCCGGTATTTCTCATAGGTCATATAACTAAAGACGGAAATATAGCCGGCCCAAAAATTCTTGAACACATGGTTGATACAGTGCTTCAGTTTGAAGGTGACCGTCATTACGCATATCGTATTTTACGAACGCTTAAGAATCGTTTTGGCAGTACATCCGAACTCGGTATTTACGAAATGACCGGTGAAGGCATGCGCCCTGTAAGTAACCCGAGTGAAATATTAATTACACAAAAAGAAGATCAGTTAAGCGGCATCGCCATTGCCGCAACCATTGAGGGTATGCGTCCGTTGCTTATAGAAACACAGGCCCTGGTTACGCAAAGTGTATACGGCACCCCGCAAAGAACTGTCAGCGGGTTCGATCTACGACGTCTTCAATTACTTTTAGCCGTACTTGAGAAACGTGGGGGCTTTCATTTCGGAGTGAAAGATGTATTTATAAATATCGCTGGTGGCATTAAAGTGGAAGATCCGTCTCTCGATCTGGCGATTGTATGTGCCTTGCTGAGCAGTTATGAAGATGCGGCGATACCTCAACTCACCTGCTTCGCCGGTGAAGTCGGACTAAGTGGAGAGATCCGCGCAGTCAACCGCATTGAGCAAAGGATTGCAGAGGCGGAAAAATTGGGGTTTGAAAAAATTATAGTAAGTAAGTATAATGCCAAGTCGCTCGTTAACCTAAAATTTGATATAGAGGTCGTAGCGCTTGGCAAAGTGGAGGAGATGTATCAGTATTTATTTTAATAATGTTACCATTACCCGAAAGTCTTTAGTAACTGAGTCTCGTTACAACCCAAAATATTTTGGCGACTTGAGTAAGATATAGAAAGACCGTGAGGCAAAAAGGAAGCGAGTAAAACCTCAAAATTCCCCGGGTTAAAAACAAAAATTTATCCTAACCTAAGAAGTATCTTAATCCGGGAATCTCCCTTTTTTTGTTCGTAAACTCAATTGATAAATGCCGTTGCTGTCTGATTTTTTAAAGAACGCACTTCACCTGTTCTATCCCCATAATTGCACAGGTTGCGGGAATGATCTTTTGCCAGAAAAAGAAATGCTTTGCCTTAGCTGCCTTTCAACCCTTCCATATACAAATTTTGAAAAATTTACAGGGAATCCGGTAGAGAAGATTTTCTTTGGAAGACTGGCCGTGCTTGCCGCTCACAGCGAATTCTATTTTTCAAAAGGTCAATTAATCCAACAGTTATTACATCAGCTAAAATACAATAACAATAAAAATATTGGGAGATACCTTGGAAGAATACTAGGAAATCACCTTTTGGAAAGCGGGCGATTTCTAAGGCCTGATTACGTTGTTCCTCTTGCCATGTCTGCAAAAAAAGAATTTAAGCGTGGGTATAACCAGGCGACCATTATTTGTGAAGGCATTGCGGAGGTGTTGCATGCTCCAATCCTGTCGTCCAATATTGTACGAACACGAACTCCCGAAACTCAAACTAAGAAACATCGTGCTGAACGATGGGAAAACGTAGAAGGAAGTTTTGCAGTAACAAACAGCACCCAGCTGGAAGGAAAGCACATTCTGTTGGTCGACGATGTCCTCACAACAGGTGCAACACTTGAAGCTTGCTGCAATAGTTTGAAAGACATACCTGGGCTCTCCATAAGCATCGCCACACTGGCCTTCGCAAGTAAATAGTTTGTAGATTTGTCGTAATGAAAAAATATCTGCTGCCCTGGCTACTTTTCCTTTTCTTCACTTGCTTTTTATCCTGCAAAAAAGAAAGTTTTATAACTAGCCCCGAAGCACGCTTATCGAGCAGCGTAGATACAGTAAAATTTGATACTGTGTTTACCACTGTGGGTTCCGTTAGCCAGTCGTTTAAAATATTTAATGATAATGCGCAAAAACTACGGCTTTCTTCTGTTAAGCTTATGGGTGGAGCGGCTTCCCCTTTCAAGATTAATATTAACGGCACGGCTTCAGCTCAGCTTAATGACGTTGATATTGCGGCAAATGATAGTATCTATATTTTCGTAACAGTGTCGGTTACCCCTAATGCTGCTAACCTGCCCTATCTCCTCATGGATAGCATTCAGGTGATGTTTAATGGCAACACCCGCTTTATTCAATTGGAAGCCTACGGCCAGAACGCGAAATTTCTTAGAAATCTAAGTTTTGATTCTGATGCTACTTTTAGTAAAAATCAGCCCTATGTAATCCTGGGCTTGCTTAAAGTTAATAGCGGGGTTACTGTAACCTTCGAAGCCGGTGCGAGGTTGTTCTTCCATGCAAATGCGGGTATTTTAGTAGAGGGAAGTTTAGTATCTAACGGGACTTTAAACGAGCCCGTAATTTGTACCGGTGACAGGCTTGACGAACCATATAGCAAATTTCCCGGGAGCTGGACAGGTATCAGCTTCTCCCCCGGAAGTCGTGATAGCAAACTTACATATACAATTATTAAAAATGCGTCCCAGGCCTTAGTCGTGTTAAAGCCGGCAGCATCCGGAAATACAAAACTCGTTCTTCATCAGTGTACAATTTACAATGCGAAGGATGCAGCACTTCTATGCGAAGGCAGCAATGTAGCCGCTGACAATTGTCTCTTTTATAATTCGGGTAGTAACCTGGTTGTAAAAAATGGTGGCGCTTATAGTTTTACAAACTGTACTCTTGCGGGATATTCTAATAATTATTTGTCACATACAGCCCCCGTTGCGAAGCTTGCAAACTTCCTTGACACGAATGGCGTTTTGACATCTAATGCCCTAACAGCATTATTCAAAAATTGCATTTTCTGGGGAGAAAACGGAATAGTTGAAAATGAAATTATTGTTGAGAAACAAGGTGCCGCTGCATGTGCCGTAACGTTGGATCATTGTCTTTACAAAGCCCTAACAGATCCTTCAAACAGTAGCATCCTTTCATCCATTAAAAATATTGATCCCGGATTCGACAGCATCGATGTTCGAAACAATTTTTATAACTTTAGGATTACAAAATCTTTGTCGTCGCCGGTTATATCAGCTGGCACGTCAACCCCCTTTTTGAAAGATCTCGATTATTTTACCCGTAACCCGGTTAAACCGGATATCGGGAGCTATGAGAAACATTAATACCAGGAGAGTCGAACTATTTATAAAATAAATCCGTTAATAAAAAAAAATTATCATGATTAAAATAATAGCTTTATCTGCTGTGCTTCTAAGCTGCGCTGTTCAATCGAATAATACAAATGTTGCTAATTCATCTAACACCTCTCCAGCTATGGTTAAGGATAACATATATAAATTTAAAGTTGAAAGTCTGACTGGCGGCACGATAGATTTTGGCTCGTTTAAAGGCAAGAAGATTTTGGTGGTAAACACCGCCTCAGAATGCGGTTATACGCCACAATATAAAGAGCTGGAGGCTTTATATGAAAAGTACAAGGATAAGCTTGTCATAGTAGGTTTTCCTGCAAATAATTTTGGCGGACAGGAACCAGGTACGAACACGGAGATTAAAACATTCTGCGAAAAAAATTATGGCGTGACTTTTCCAATGGCCGCTAAAATCTCAGTTACGGGTGATGATATGGCGCCAATCTATAAGTGGTTGACCCAAAAAACTCAAAATGGGGTTTTAGATGCAGAAATAAAATGGAATTTTAATAAATTTCTGATCGACGAGAATGGAAGTATGATCGCCTACTTTCCGAGTAAAGTAACACCTTCAAGTGAAGAGATTACCAGCAAATTATAATTTAATATGATGTTATTAGAAGGGAGCAGATCATACCTGCTCCCTTTTTATTTTTCCGAATTATGTGTCAACTGCAGGCATTTTGTAGGTCTTCGTATTCACTTAACTTTGCGCCATGCAATTTTCACAGGTTATAGCGCAAAAGGAAATCAAGGCCCAGCTTGTGCGCATGATTTCCCATAACCGCTTAAGTCATGCATTACTTTTTTTAGGAAAGGAAGGGGCCGGAGCACTATCCCTGGCGAGGGCATTTGCGCAATATATCGTTTGTGAAAATACCGGCGGTAAACAAAGGGTAAAGCCCGGGATCAAAGCTTCGGAGGTTGTTTCTCTTTTCGGCGAGCCTGCGGCGAAGGCGATACCCGATAGTGAATTTTTAATCCCTGCCGATAGCTGTGGCGAATGCGCTGCATGCCGGAAAGCTTCCAGGATGATTCATCCGGACATTCATTTTTCTTACCCGATTTTTCCAAAGAAGCCAGGTGATAAAACAATTTGCACGGATTTTATCACTGATTGGCGCGAGTTTATGGAAGCGAATCCCTATGGAAATAGCTATGACTGGCTCCAGTTTTCGGGGGCCGAGAATAAACAAGGCAACATCAACGTATATGAATGCAATGATATTATCCGAAAATTGAGTCTGAAAAGTTTTGAAGCAGAGTATAAGATTCTTATCATGTGGATGCCGGAAGCTTTAGGTAAGGAAGGCAATAAATTATTAAAACTCATTGAAGAACCTCCGGCCAATACACTGTTTATCCTGGTAGGAGAAAATGAAGCACTTATCCTTCCTACTATCTTATCGAGAACCCAGCTTGTAAAAGTCCCCGCCTTAAGCGAAGCTGACATTCAAAGTTCGTTACAGGAAAAAAAAGGATTAAGTTTTCAAAAAGCTACCCAGGTAGCTGCTCTCTCGGGTGGAAATTATCGTGAAGCAGAATTACAACTTCAGCATGCGGAAGACGACTGGGAAGTTTTTCTGCGCGACTGGTTGAACAGCATTGTAAAGACTGGTCCGGCAGCGCAAGTCAAATGGATTGAAGAGATGGCTAAAACAGGCCGTGAAAAACAAAAACAATTCTTAAAATATTTCACTCACATACTCGAACAGGCTGTCCGCATCCGCGCTATTGGTATTGAAAATATCCCAAACCAGGATGAGATTCTTAACAACTCCCAGACGCGAGCTGAAACGGAATTTGCAATAAGGGTTAATAAGTTATGTGGACTGGAACAACAGGAGGCCATCATTTCCGAACTTGATCTTGCCACCTACTATATTGAGCGAAACGCTAATCCGAAAATGCTTTTTCACGCTCTCACTATCAAGTTGTACCATATAATTAGTAACAAATCAGTAATTTTGATGCAATAGCTTTACGAACAAAGATTATTTTTTCCGCTGTTACGAAATTTTTAACAGCTGGTAAGCTTAGTCTTTCTTCCGGCAACTTATATCACTCAGGAGATAAACCTCATGGATTGTTCTACATCTCCGGGTAAATTATCAAAAATTTGTTGCCCCTTTTCTAAAGCATTACTAACGATTCTTAAAAACTAAGATATGAGTTGTGGAAGTTGTGGTACCACTAAAGGTGATGCACCCGGTGGTTGCCAGAGTAAGGGAAGCTGCGCAAGTGGCAGTTGTAATAGGATGAACGTACATGATTGGCTAGCCAACCTTCCTTTTAGCGATCCGGAAAGTAGCTGTAGGATTGTGGAAATTAGTTTCAACAATGGTAGCCGGAAGGATTATTATAAAAATCCGGGTTCACAATACTTTGAAAAAGGAGAAATGGTGGCTGTTGAAGGAGTGAACGGTTTTGATGTAGGAATGGTCAATCTAACAGGCGAGCTGGTAAGGCTGCAATTGAAGAAGCATAAAATTGATGAGTTTAGTCCTGAAATCAGAAAGATTCTTCGTCGTGCTACCGAAGTCGATCTTTCAAAGATGAAAGAGAATAAGGCGCGGGAAGCACAGGTTTTGATCCGTAGCCGCGCTATTGCCAGAGTTCTGAAACTTGAACTAAAAATGGCTGAAGTCGAAGTTCAGGCGGATGGCCGGAAAGCAACATTTTTCTACATTGCGGATGATCGCGTTGATTTTCGTGAATTAATTAAACAGTATGCCGGCGAATTTAAAGTAAAGGTAGAAATGCGACAAATCGGGGCAAGGCAGGAAGCGGGTAAGGTAGGAGGGATAGGGAGCTGTGGCCGGGAACTATGTTGCAGCACCTGGCTTACTGACTTTAAAAGTGTGAATACGAATGCCGCCCGCTACCAAAACCTTAGCATTAATCAGACTAAGCTAAGTGGACAATGTGGTCGTTTAAAGTGTTGCCTGAATTATGAGCTAGACACGTACATGGATGCACTCCAATTTTTTCCAAATGACGCTGATATGCTCGAAACTGCAAAAGGAAGGGCGTTCCTTGTGAAGAAGGATATCTTTCGCAATCTAATGTGGTATACGATGGCTGAGTCAAACAAACAATATCCTTTAACGCTCGACACGGTAAAAAAAATAAAGGCCCAGAACCGCGACGGTATCAGGCCAGAAGAATTAGAAACGGCTGAAGTAATTACCGGCAAACCTAAAGAGATTGAGCCTGAATACGCAGATATCGTAGGCCAGATCAGTCTAAAAAGCCTTGAAAAGACCACTCGCAAAAGACGCGATAAGGAGCGAAATCAACAACCCCGGCAACAGCAGGCACAAAACGACATGGGCCTTCGTGCGACACAGCAACGGGGCCCCGGACAGAACCAGCCTTCGAGAAACCAACAGGGCCCGCGGAACCAGCCACAGGGGCCGGTGCGTAATCCGCAGCAAGGTTCGGGAGGTGAAAATGGAGCTGCAAATAATGTGGGACGATCGCCAAGGCAGGGCCAGGGTCCATCGCGTACAGCAAGGCAGCCGCAGCAAAGGCCACCCCAAAATCGTGTTCCGCGCCCTCCGCGTGAAGGTGGCGAAAAAAAAGACTAACATAACTTAAAGTGCGAGCTAAATATCAAAATCTTATAATTGAAAGCTAAATTTTAAAGCTGTTAAGGCAGCTTGATTGATAAAAATCTTTTTGAATACATGTCCATATCAGTTACCAACCTTTCAAAAAGCTACGGAAGTCAGAAAGCGGTTAATAACATTAGCTTTTCAGTAGGTAAAGGAGAGATAGTCGGATTTTTAGGCCCCAATGGAGCGGGCAAGAGCACCACCATGAAAATCATTACAGGTTACCTCCAGGCAGATGCTGGCCAGGTAAACGTTTGCCACCTTGATGCATCATGTAAAACGATTGAAACAAAAAAAAAGATTGGCTACCTGCCTGAGGCAAATCCTCTGTACATGGAGATGTATGTCAAAGAGTACCTGCTTTTCATCGCCAATATTCACCAGGTGGAAAATTCTTTTCCCCGGATAGAGGAAGTGATAAAGACAGTAGGTCTTTCCGCTGAAGCGCATAAAAAAATTGGACAACTTAGCAAAGGATATAAACAACGGGTGGGTTTAGCGGCAGCACTGGTTCATAATCCCGAAGTGCTTATATTGGATGAGCCTACCAGTGGGCTGGATCCCAACCAGATTGTGGAAATAAGAAACGTAATAAAATCTTTGTCGATAGATAAAACCATATTATTTTCTTCACATATCATGCAAGAAGTGGAAGCAATTTGCGATCGAGTGATTATCATCAGTAAAGGAAATATCGTTGCTAACGACAGCCTTAGTCAACTGAGGAAGAACAATAGCGATCAGGAAATTGTTTCGGTACATTTTAAAGAGGAGGTGAAGGCAGCTGAGCTCGGCGCGCTTGAGCTTGTAACTGTTGTTACTAAAAACGATTCGCATGGGTATAACATTACATGTACAAATGCGGAAGCCGTAAAGAAGCAGTTGTTGCAGTTAAGTATTGACAAAGGCTTTAACATTATTTCTTTGCAAACGCACGCTCATACTCTTGAG
>JANXYS010000412.1 GCA_025355935.1 Chitinophagales bacterium
TTTGGATTATTAAAATAAAACCCTTTTCCATTGAGCCCGTCGCTAAATTCAAGCTCCGTGTTCACTAAGTAAAGAAAGCTCTTAAGGTCCGTTACGATTTTTACATCTTTATCTTGAAACACCTGGTCCATCGGTTTAACCTCATTGTCGAAATCAAGCTTATAACTTAAACCGCTGCAACCTCCGCCCACGACTCCCACCCGCAGAAAATAATCCTGATTGCCAACAATTCCAGCATCAGTCATCAATTGCTCAACCTTTACTTTGGCCTTATCACTTATGTATATACTATTATCGGTTGCTACCATATTCCTTCATTAAACAGTTCATAAAATCTCCTAGTGTACTAAACTCTCTTCGAATTTAATCGCTTCCTTGCCATTTTTAATGCGGTAATCATTGATAGCGGCCTTGATGGCATCCTCTGCCAATACAGAGCAATGGATTTTAACCGGTGGAAGATTTAACTCCTCAACGAAGTCCATATTATCCACTTTCAAGGCTTCGTCAACACTTTTTCCCTTTAACCACTCAGTTGCTAGTGACGATGAAGCAATGGCTGATCCGCAGCCAAAAGTTTTGAATTTAGCATCAGTAATCATTCCTGTAGTATCGTCCACTTCTATTTGTAAACGCATTACATCTCCACACTCAGGAGCGCCAACGAGGCCAGTACCCACACTTTTGCTGGATTTGTCCAGAGTTCCTACATTTTTGGGATTCTGGTAGTGATCAATTACTTTTTCTGAATATGCCATGATAATAATTTGAATTTTTTAAAAATGGTGTCATGCTAGTTAGTAGCATAACATCTTAACAGCCTGCAAGATATCTTAGTGTGCAGCCCACTCTATTGTTGTAAGGTCAATTCCTTCTTTATACATTTCCCATAGCGGACTCATCTCCCTGAGTTTAATAACTGTTTCGCTGATAGCTTTAACCGTGTAATCGATTTCCTCCTCAGTTGTAAACCTGCTTAAACCAAAACGTAGCGAACTATGAGCAAGGTCATCACCCAAACCCAACGCTTTTAAAACATACGATGGTTCAAGAGATGCAGATGTACAAGCTGAACCGGAGCTAAGGGCTATGTTCTTATTAAAGCCCATAAGTAAACCTTCACCTTCCACATGTTTAAAAGAAATATTAGTAACATGGGGCAAACGGTGCTCACGACTTCCATTTACATATGCTTCCTCAAGTAATAAAAGAGCATTTTCAAGCTTATCCCTGAGTTTTGAAATTCTATTTGTATCCGCTTCCAAATCCTGTAAACAAAGTTCGCAGGCTTTTCCAAACCCTACTATACCTGGTACATTCAGCGTTCCACTGCGCATGCCGCGCTCATGACCACCACCATCCATTTGGGCCGTAACTTTTACGCGGGGATTTTTCCGGCGAACATATAACGCTCCAACCCCTTTAGGGCCGTACATCTTGTGGGCTGTAAAAGCCATCAGATCGATACCGTCTTTATTTACATCAACCGGAATTTTGCCAACCGCCTGGGTTGCATCGGTAAATAATAATGCGCCATGTTTACGGGCAATTGCACTTATCTCCCGGATAGGCATTACCGTTCCAATTTCATTATTCGCATACATAATTGCAATGAGAATTGTCGTTGGCCTGATAGCGGCCTCGAGTTCTTTCAAGTCAATCAAACCATCAGGTTGAACCTGAAGGTAAGTGACCTCACCGCCTGACTTCTCAATATGCTTGCAGGTATCAAGTACTGCTTTATGTTCCGTTGTTGCGGTTATAATGTGATTGCCTTTGCTTGCATACATTTCATAAACCCCCTTTATACCCAGGTTATCCGCTTCAGTTGCGCCCGAAGTAAAAATAATTTCTTTCGGGTCAGCGCCAATTAATTTGGCTACCTGTTCCCTCGCATAATTAACGGCTTCTTCTGCTTCCCAACCAAACGGATGATTACGGCTTGCAGCATTTCCAAAATGTTGTAGGAAGTAAGGGGTCATAGCTTCAAGTACCCGGGGATCCATTGGGGTAGTAGCGTTGTTATCTAAATAAATCGGAAGTTTCAACATTGATCTCTTTTTAATAGTATTATAATACAAATTTACTATAAAAGGTTCTATTTTAGCCTTTCAATATGCCTATACATTCCATATTACCCAATTTCGTAAACTTCACAAAAACCTCTTATGTACAAGGTTGAACACATAGGTATCGCTGTCAAAGATTTTGCAAATGCTATTCCATTGTTTGAAAAACTGTTGAATAGTCAGTGTTATAAAAAAGAGTCAGTTGAAAGCGAGCAGGTACACACTGCTTTCTTTCAAAAGGGTGAAACAAAGATAGAGTTACTTCAAAGCGCCGCGCAAGGCGGTATAATCGATCGGTTTATCGAAAGAAAAGGAGAGGGCATACATCATATAGCGTTTGAGGTAGACAATATATCGGCCGAAATGGCACGTTTAAAAATGGAAGGATTCGAGCTTTTAAACGAGCAGCCTAAAAGAGGAGCTGATAATAAGCTTGTATGTTTCCTCCATCCTAAAAACACAAATTCTGTATTGATAGAAATTTGCCAGGAACAGGCAGATCCTCTCCCTTATCAGTAATATCTATCGTTGTAAAAAGGGGTTCGACTGGGCCTCTTTTCCAATTGTAGTGGTAGGGCCATGGCCGCTATACACTACCGTCTCAGGCGGTAGGGTGAGCAACTTATCCTTAATACTTTTGATCAGCAACTCATGGTTTCCTCCGGGAAGGTCTGTTCTACCGATGCTATTCAGAAACAAGGCATCTCCACTAATCACGAACTGGTCCTTCTCACTGTAAAAACTCAGACTTGCCGGGCTATGACCAGGCGTTAAAAGAATTTTCAATTTATCTTCTCCTAACATGATGTCTGTGCCTGCTTCAAGATAAGCAGGCTCGCCGGTAAAATTATCAAAGGGCATATTAAACATAATGCCTCTGGTGGGCCCGTCATCAAAAACAGGCTTCTCACCCCTATGAAACGCGGGGATCAGATCGTATGTTTCTGCTACAAACTTATTTCCGAAAATATGATCAAGGTGGCAATGCGTGTTCAGGAGGATTTTAGGTATAAGCTCCATCGCAGTTATAAAAGCAACTAACGTGTCTTTCTCTTCGTCAGAATAACAGCCCGGATCAATGATAATACATTCGTTAAACTCATTGTAAAGTATATACGTATTTTCTTGTATTGGACTAAATTCGAAAGATTTTACTTTAAGCATTATCAGCGGTTTAAAATGATTTTTAAGGATTAATAGTAATCAAGTAATTTTAACTTCAATATCAAATCCACAATATGGTAAAGTTCAGCAGAATAATTTTCATAACTTTTACTTTTCTCCTTTTCGCAATTGCTGGAATAGGGCAGGTGAATTCTGTTACTTATGGCAAGAATCGCTTACAATTCAAAAAATTTAAGTGGGAATTTTATCAAACTAAAAACTTCAATGTATATTTTAACAAAGGTGGACTCGAATTAGCAAAATACACCGCACAGCTAGCGGAGCAAGAACTTCCTCAACTTGAAACCGCTGCCGAATATAGCCTTCAGCGAAGAGCTAACATCATCCTTTATAACAACTTTACGGATATGAAACAAACCAATATTGGTTTGGAGACATCCATCATTAATACAGGTACAGTAACCAGGCTTGTTAATAATAAGATGGTCATTTATTTCGATGCAAATCATGCAAATCTTAAACGCCAGATCAGGCAGGGAATTGCAGATATTATCACTAAGAATGTATTGTTCGGAGATGATTTGGGCGAAGTTGCCGGTAATCAAACCTTGCTGGATCTTCCGACCTGGCTTACTGACGGTTATGTGGCCTATCTTGGCGAGAACTGGAACACCGACCTTGATGACGAACTGCGAAGCGAAATTTTAAGTGGAAACTATAGTAAATTTTCAAAACTTTCCTTTGAAAAACCACTACTTGCAGGACATGCATTCTGGTTTTTTATAGAAGAGAAATATAAAAAGGAGAATGTTACTTATTTCCTTTACCTCGCCAGAACTTATAAAAATATAAATAAAGCCAGCCAGCAAATTACTAAGCAAAAATTTAAAGACCTCCTGAAGGAGTTTATGACGTATAATGAAGACAAGTATTATAAAGATATTACGAGACGAAAATCATATCCAAAAGGAAATTTTGTTGAAGGCTTCGACATCAGTAAGCGACTTAATTATTACCGGTTCAATGTTAACCCAAACAAGCGCGATAATTCTTATGTAGTCACTCAATTCAAGAAAGGCATCGTCCGGGTGATTCTTAATATAGATTATGAAAATAAAACTTTGCTAAAATATGGTGTCCGTACTTACGAAAACCAGGTTAATCCTAACTACCCGTTAATGGCCTGGGACCCAAAAGGGACAAGAATTGCAGTGGTTTATTCCGAGGAAGGAAGGTTGAAGTTATTTGTTTATGACATCATCACCCGCATAAAACAATATAAGATAGACCTTACCGACAAATTTGATCAGGTGCAGGATGTCAAATACAGAATAGATAGCAAGACCCTATTATTTTCAGCTGTGAAAAACGGACATACCGACATCTTTACGATGAACCTCGACAATGAAAAGGTTACCCAAATTACGAATGACGTATACGACGATATTGACGCAGCCTTCGTGGCGTTTCCTAATAAAACCGGTATCATTTTCAGTAGTAATCGCCCCAACCCAATGGCCAAATCTGGCGATACCACGTTGCCAGGTAGCAGCAGGTACAACGTCTTCTTGATAACCGATTTCGGAGATAAGCCGGAGCTCAACCAAATTACCCAGTTATCCAGCCTGAAATATGGGAACGCCCGTTTTCCAACCCAGTATAATCAAAGTCATTTTACGTTTGTAAGTGATGAAAATGGGATTGGCAACCGGTATGCTGGGTTCTTTACTACAAAAAAAGCCGGGCTTGATACGCTGGTGCTAATTGGGGAGGATATCCTCAGAAATCCTTCGGCTAAAGATGTGGACAGTACCTTAAAGGCAAATAAAAGAACAGATGTAGATTCAATTGCGGTGGTAGCTGTTTCTGAAGATTCCGCTTACAGTTTTCCGTTAAGCAATTACCCCAGCAGCCTTGCAGAATCAAGAATTGCCGGTGATAATAACCAGGTAAGTGAAGTTACCAGGCAAAGTGATGAGAAGATCCTTTACAAATTAAAAATCGACGAAAATACCCTAAACCGGCGAAATATAACTGCAGCGCCGACTGAATATGCCAAGAAACTTATGCGGGAAAGCAGACTCACGAGCACTACCCCAACTAAAGGGTTTATTAATAATCAGGTTGCACCAGCCAACCCAGAGGACACAACAAAAAAACAAAATGACTTTTTTCAAAATGAATTTTCGAATGAGAAACGCGACTCGCTTGCGTTAAATAGAAATCCTGCTACTGTGGCGGTGACGGAGACCCGGGATGAAAGTGTATTAGGGAGTGCAAAATTATTCCGTTACAAACC
>JANXYS010000422.1 GCA_025355935.1 Chitinophagales bacterium
ACCGTTTAGCTTTCGTATTGATAATTTGGGTTTGGAAACCTGTGTCATTAAAGTAAAAAAGATTGCCTGTAAAGCATTAAAAGGTCGTGGAGTAAATTCAGGGTTGAGATTAATTTATGCTCACTTTGAAGCGGAACAAAAGATGACATTTATTGAATTGTATCATAAGAACGATAAAGAGAATGAGGACAAACAAAGAATTATAAACAACTTTGAATAAATATCACAATGAAAAATCTACAAAAGTCTGGTAAAGAATGGTCGTCAGCCGACTTGAAAGAATTGGAAAATTAACCGATGGAAATACAACGGGTTTCAGGGCCTCTGCAGGTGTAGGATTAGGTTTCGAGACAGATATTAGGTAATCTTCTGGATTGTAAGTGGATGGATCAAAGATAATGCCGCCACCTAAATCCTCTGCTGGTATAATTGGGGACTTTTTGCATCCTGTGAATAAGGCTAACAGTATGAAGGCTATAATTATATTTTTCATGATAAGATGTTGTGCTGGTTAAAATAAATGCGCCTGCAATTCAGTGTCATCAATGCTTTTTCTTGTTGCCGTTATGCTGGCCGTGATCAAAAATATTCCATGACAGGGTAAGCTGGTAGAAAAGCGGGTACAGCGTTCCGGGGCCACTGAGTCCATTGCCGGTAATAAAATTATACCCTAGGGAGGTTGCTATTTTCAAAGGGGTGTTAGTTTCGAAACAAATCCCGGCATCTGCAGATAACAAGGCAGATTTTCGCGGAAGCACATCAAACATTTTATTGCCATAATCTGCAGAAAAATATCCAACATTCATTCTGCCGAACGGACGAACGATATGATGCGGTCTGAAATACCAAGCCGCAGACAAAAGTATATTGTCTTGCTTCACGGCAGTAGAACCTAGCGCAGTTCCCAGGCGGCTGGTAACATAGCTAAAACCAAAGTATAATTTGCCAGGTTTTAAATGTCTGCTGGAATAATCAGCTGCAACGCCATTTTAATTATATAGGTTCACCGTGTGTTGAAGCCTTATCCCGACATCAAATACAGAGCTTTGAGACATTGCAGGTCGCGCAATAAATAATAGCAAAAGAAGAGGCAGCTGTTTGTACCCTCGCATAGTTAAGTTTTGACAGATGAACAGATTGAGGCCGTGTTATCCTAAACGGGCGAAATCGAATTAAAAATAGATAATATTATTACAATATGTAAAAATTATTAATATTTACTTTTCGAGATTCTATAACTTTCCCCATCGCGCGCGCCTCCACGACCGTTAGATCGGCTCAGCAAATCATAAACATTATCGGTTAGGCAGCGTGGAAGTTTAATTTCTTTTCTTTAATTCTCTCTTCAATTTTGCTAGTTTCGGAGGAAGTTCCACTGTAATTTTTTCCTGCGTTCGCCAAATAATTGCTGTATCATTTTTTTTATCTGTCAGAGATCATGTAACTAAAATTACAAGTATTAGAAGTCCTTTCATATAGTGTGGGTTTTAAAATTACGTACAGCACTTAAATTTCCGACCTGAAACGGGATACTAACTTACGAGGTTAAGGCACATTGCTTTCCCTTGGAAATTTTAGAGTTACCAGATCTTGTATTTCCGTCAGTAAATCTATTTTACGGCTTCGGTCGAAGTGTATGCCCAGCTCCTTTAATGCATCGTGCGTTTTGCCGCCCAACACCCCATCGATATTCTCAATGTCCATTCCCAATCGTATCAAACAAGATTGTATAGCTGCTTCCGCCTGGCAATCCTTAAATGCATCTACCAAAACACCGACTGAAACAATTGCACTGGCTGTCGCGGCCATGTATGGTGAAAAGTTTATTATACTGTCCCGCCTGCTGTAATAGTTATATACTAACTGGTGACTGCCGCGGCATTCAAAATGCCAGGCTTCGGATAAATTTGGATTCGGCTCCTTGATAATCGGGTACAAGCCAACCCTCGCTGCGATGCGCCATAGTTCTGAGAGTGGAATCTCAATCGCGCTAAGATCAAGGTCGAATGCACGACCTGCTTCATGAAAACTTCCGCCAGGCCGCGGACTGAAACCCTTCTTGTTCCCGGATATATAATCATTGTACGCCTTAGCCTGCATCTCGCGGCTCCTGAACATATCGCTGATGATTAACTTGCCTCCTTTTTTTGAAAGGGCGTTAGTGAGGTAAGTTATGGCAGCATGAGTATCTGGGGTGCATTTTGCCATGTGCGCTGGTAGTGGTACTGGCTCGCCGGCTTTTGATTTATATATAGATGCAATTGTGATGGGGATAAGTGGAGAATTCACGATGAGTTTTTTTAGTTTATAAAATAGGTATTCGTATCTCGTCCCTAAATGGACTTAGTTCTTTTGAGTTGTTACCGTGTTACCGATATTTCGCCCCTGGCGGGGCTGGGTGCGTGCGCCACGGTACGTGTACCCACGGACCGGAAGTAAACGTGCGTCTTTTCACTGGTACGTGTATACGATATCTTGTATCTCCCCGCCCCGGTACGTGTACCCACGGACCGGAAATGGAGTATGCCTTTTTGCGGGGACGTGTATACGATATCCCCGCACCGGTACGTGTCGCCACGGACCGGAAGTAACGTGCAACTTTTCACTGGTACGTATATACGATATCCCGCCCCGGTACGTATCCCCACGGACCGGAAGTAACGTGCGATTTTTCACTGGTACGTATATACGATATCCCGCCCGGTACGTATCCCCACGGACCGGAAGTAACGTGCGCCTTTTC
>JANXYS010000456.1 GCA_025355935.1 Chitinophagales bacterium
GAATCAAGTAGCAGCGCAAACTATTAATATTCCCTAATCGTTATTTTGCAAAAGGGGCATTTTAAACTTTAGTAACTTAAAATGAATAACTAAGAGTAATACGCAAAATGTGTTTCCAGATTGGAAAACAATTGTTATCGATCATTAACGGGCGTACTGTTTTATAAGATTTACAAGTTCAGGCTTCTGGATAACGCCGCTTTGGCGCCATAAGATTTTGCCCTTTCGAAAAATGATCAGCGTTGGAACACTTTGAACCTGGTATGCAGTTGCAGCTGCCGGATTTTTATCAATATCGACCTTGATAATGCTTGCCTGTTCCCCAATTTCTTTTTTTACATTGCTGAGTATGGGCGCCATTACTTTACATGGACCACACCACTCAGCAGAGAAATCGACGAGGACTGGCTTGTCAGATTGGATGATCTCGTTTAAAGTCATAATAGTGTTTACAACTATCCTTCAAATCCTATACCCCTTTCGTAATCATCCCGAATAACTGGCATGCTAAATTGATGGAATCACTTGCAGTTTCATTTCTCTTACAAGGCGTTATTTAAATGTAAGATTCATTGAAATAATGTTAGCGTTGAAATTTATATTTTTCACGTAGTGCCCATACCGGATCTCGAGATTACTAAAACGTGGGTTTCCAAATAAGCCTTTCGGTGGCGCAAAGCGGAAACCGGCACCAAAGAAATTACTATAGAATGCAGACTGGTCATAATTGCTGGTATGATAAAGGGTTTTCGCTGTGTGCAGCTTATAGGCAGCAAAATAATTTGATGCCGTTTGGCTATAAAACCTGTAAAATGGGCTGATTGAAAAAAAGGAGGTAACCTTCACCGGCACTTCCAAATCAAGAGTGTGAGCTATGATGCCCCAGTTGTCAGTATAGAACCGGTAATACGTTTTTACGATAAATCGATCGCCGGCAAAGTAGCTTGCCCTTAACCCAAGAGGGATTTTAATTCGGCTCGAAGGCAGATTCTCCTGGTGTACAGATCCGTCTGAAAAATATACCCGATGAAATGGCAGGCTCAGGTAGCCATTTTGTTGTACAGCATCCGCGAGTAGCATCACCTGCAACCTCTCGTTAATTATCTGCGAATATGAAAACGATGCTGCGTAGGTGTTACGGGCCGACGTTGGATAATTTCGCTGAGTTGCATTTCCATAGGTGCGAAGCTCAACCGGTAAAATAATTTTAAGCCGGTCCAGGTAAGTTTGGAATTTTGCTGTGAACTCGCCATTTTTATTATTACTTTTCTTTGCAAAGCTTAGGTTTCCGCCAAAAGATTGATAATCATATTCGGATGACGACGAAAGTGCGCCCCCGATAGTAGTTCCTTTTTGTTCATTTACCCGGCTCCAGCTAAAGGTTGGATAAAAGCGGGTCTCAGCATGTGATGCCGATGAGTTGGCACTTAAGTCCACCTTATCTGACGAGGCGGAAGTATAGTGATCCACGCCCAGCTCAATACCAAAATTATTCTTACGTAATTTTTTATCATACCTGGTAAGTTTTACGTCAAATACGTTTGCAATATCCGCAAGCTTCTGCGAACCTATACCACCGGTAACTGCAGCATTATTTCCATCCTGCTTATAATAACTTGAAACAAGATTAATTTCTTCCAGCTTTAGCTTTCTGCTCTTGAAACCTGAGCTATCGGCTGGCGCCTGGGCACTTCCGTAAAGTATAGAAAATATAGCCGCAGCAGTAAAAAGAATTCTTTTCATTAGGTTCGTTTAGGTAAGCCTGTTAGTAAAAAATTACAACCATTAGTTGCAGCCACAACCGCCGCCGCTTTTTCCAGAATTGGCACCAGATGCACCTTCACGGTATCCCTGGAAACTTAGTTCTGATTTTTCAATCTTCCTGTTCCCCAGGATCATTTCAGAATCATTCAGTTTATTTTTCTGGTATTCTTTGACGGTTGTACAACTTCCGAAAATAAGAGTGGCGATCGTAAGTACTGACCCTATGCAAACATTTTTAAACGGACTTATTTTCATTGTAGGTTAATATTTTTCGATGTATAAATTTTGTTGAAATCATCAATGATGATACATCCCAGGTGATCGATCTGGTTAATCAAATCGATCCCTGCATGGATACCCATGATGGTTACCGGCGTTGCCATGGCATCGGCGATCTCGGCATTCGGACTTATGACCGTTACGCTTTTAATACCGGTAACGGGTAAGCCCGTTTTCGGGTTGATTGTATGAGAGTATTTTTTTTCATTTATAATTACGAATTTCTCGTAATTACCAGATGTAGCAACGGCCATGTCAGTGATATTCATATAGGAGAAAGGCAGGTTGGAACTGTTTGGATTTGCGATGCCGATGGTCCAGGGTTTACCGCTTGGCTGAGTGCCCCATGCGGTTAGATCTCCGGACGCATTCACAATTCCATGCTCAACCCCCGACTCCTTGAGAAGGTTTTTCGCCATCTCGGCTGCATACCCTTTCCCAATTCCGCCAAACCCGATACGCATTCCTTTTTCTTTCAGCATTATCGTACATTTCTCGCGGTCGAGAATGACGTTTTTGTAATTTATCAACCTTACCATTTCTTTCGCGGTCAACGGATCCGGCAGTGCTTTCAGTTCCTGGTCAAAATTCCAAAGTTTTTTATCAATCGACCCGTAGGTTATGTCAAAGGCGCCATCAGTGATAGACGAAATCTTCAGGGATCTTTGTACGAGGTCAAATACTTCCCGGTCTACAATAACCGGTTGAATACCTGCGTTGGCATTTATAGCATAGGTCTGACTAGTATCCCGATAAGTTGTCAGCAGGGCTTCGATCCGCTTAATTTCAGTAACTGCGACGTCAATCATTGCCGCGGCCCAGCTTTCATTTTCACCAACTAATGTAAATTCAAAAGAGTTGCCCATAAGGCGTTCAGATCTTCTGAATTGCCGGATTTCTTTAGACGAACTATTTTGATGCTTCACAGATAGCCTTTACTTTTTGCGTAAATGAGATTGAGTCCATATCTGGTAATCCTTCCCATCTTTTAACGATCCTGCCATTTTCGTCTATTAGCAGCGTTAGAGGAAATATCCCTGTTGGGTTAAATTTATCCGCGAGCAGATTATTTTGTTTTTTTTGACCTGAGTTTAATTGGTTTTTTTTCGCCCGTGGAAAATCAGCATTTAAAAGTACTAATGAACTATCAGCCATTTTCGAAAAAATACCGGTGCTGAAAATTTCACGTTTCATGCGCAGGCATGGCCCGCACCAATCAGATCCGGAAAAGTTTAGCAGGATTAATTGATGCCTGGCGGCAGCAGTTTTTCGGGCTGTTTCATAATCAGGCTGCCAGGTAGTAAACGACATAAATGTAACCGCTGAAAAAGTCAGCATTAAAAGAAATTTATATCTGGAGATTTTGCTCATATTTAAAAATAATGCTTTCCTGCATCGCGCTGACTAAAGCCAACTATATTTACCTTTCTTTAACTTACCGGAGGTATAAACGGATTACCAACAACTCCGGATGTATATTCGACGAATGCAAAAAATGGGTTGCCTGAATGTCAACTATTTCCTGGAGTGAAATAATCCAATGATTGCAGCTGATTTAAATCGCTGACATTATCGGTTCCAAACTTTTTATATCCCTGCCGTTTTTTAACCTGGTAATGGCTGGAATTTCAATAGCATCCAACAATTCTTCCTCAAGGATGCTGGCAAAGGTTTCAAAGTATAAAATTGCATGATCTTTACTGTTTCGTTTAAGCCAGCGATGCCCACCCGGTAGCCGTTTCAAAACAACAGGGCTTGATAAATACTCAACATGATGAATATCTGTGGAATTGAGTCCTATAGCCTCAAGCTTTAAAAAAATAAGCGCGAGAGGTGCATTGGTAACAGGACAAAACTCGCGCGCAAGTTCTGTCCACTCACCGGTCGATTGTTGGGCATGGCGCAGAATTTCCTCTTTTGAGAACTGGGTTACTGATTGTACAAGATTTCCGCAGTTACAGGCGCCGTGATGGCCCCAGGAATGATAAGCGCCATTTTTTAAATTTAAAGCTGTACTGCGTAGTGCCTCTATAAGCTCAAATGTAGCCTTTGCCATACTCGGAGTTTTTCTTATAACACCGGCCAAAGTTATTTGTTTGATCTGCCGGTATTTTACAGGGAGTATAATAGCAAAAAAAATCTGCATGGCGTGCAGATTTTTTACAAAACTATCAATCAAAAACGGGTATAAATATTTCAAACGAATTTATTAAATATTATGATAATATTCAATAAATTTTTAGATAGCCTGGTGATTAAATGGTTGAAGTACCATTTCGCTTACTACAGCACTCCTTGGTTGCTGGCATAAAAACCAAATAGCACGTCCGGCTTCTTCTGCACTAATCATTTTTTCTCGCTGTACTTTTAAATCAATTGTATCCCAGAACGCTGAGTCAACACCGCCCAAAAAGATATTGGTGATCCGTATCTCTGTCCGTTTTATTTCTTCCCTGATGCTTTGCATCATGCCTGTTAGACCGTATTTGCTTGCGCTATATGCAGCTGCACCTGCCATGGGTACTTTCCCTAAAACCCCCGGAATGTTAATGATCAATCCTTTTTTATCTTCCTTCATCCCGGGCAATACCGCCTTCACCAGGTAGAACGCACCGATAAGGTTTGTTTGTATAGTCTTTTCAAAATCAGCGTTACTTAGGTTATCCATTGATTTAATAACACCAACACCAGTAGCATTTATCAGGATGTCTATTTTCCCGGACAGGAGCACAGAGGCAACAGCCGCATTAACCGACGCAGCATCACAAATATCCATTTCTATAGCTCGTGAGATGGGGATGCCGTTATCACTGGCAATAGTATTTAGTTTTGAAACATTTCTGCCAGCCAGGAACAGTTCTGCTCCACTTTGTTTAAGCAATTTAACGGTGTATGCGCCAATTCCTCCTGATGCGCCGGCAATGAACACCCGCTTTCCCTGTAAATTTTCCATCCTTGTATTTTGGAATACTAAACAAATGGCGCATCATTTTGTTTGGTAACTGAAAGAAGTTATCAGGATGAAGGCAGTTACACTCATTTTTCCGCACCAATTATTTAAAGAACATCCGTCTCTGCAGAAAGACGTTCCTGTGATTTTAGTAGAGGAAGAACTTTTTTTCAATCAGTACAATTTTAATAAGAACAAATTAGTGTTTCATAGGGCTTCCATGAAGGGCTACCAGGAATTCCTTTCAGAACGTGGTTATGATACCATCTATATTGAAGCTTCCGATGCGCGTGCTTCTGCTGCTGCATTGATCAAGTGGTTGGCCGCAGAAGGATGTTCTAAAATACTATATGCTGAATTGAGCGACAACTGGCTGCAACGTAGACTAAATCAGGCTTGTGGAAAAGCAAAAATCTCGATGCTGGTTACTGACTCGTGTAGTTTTCTCACAAATCTTGCCGATGCTAATCAGTACTTCGACAAAAAGAATAAATATTTCATGGCTTCGTTTTACATTGACCAACGAAAGAGGATGAGGATCCTGGTGGATGCAAAAGACCAGCCTGCCGGAGGGGCCTGGAGCTATGATGTGGAAAACCGGTTGAAGTTTCCCGCTAAGACAACTCCCCCGGTCGTGCATGCAGCCGGCCATGGATTAAATGTAAGTGAGGCGCAGGATTATATTGAACGTAACTATGGTAGCAATTATGGATGCAGCGTCGGATTTATCTACCCAACAAATTTCGTGCAGGCCGAAAAATGGCTCGAGGATTTTTTAGAAACTCGTTTTGAAAAATTTGGTATTTATGAAGATGCCATCGTTAAGGATGAACATTTTCTGCATCACTCACTACTAAGTCCCCTGCTTAACACTGGGTTATTAACTCCCCGTTATGTAGCAGACCGCACCTTGGAATTTGGTAGCAAACATCATACTCCTTTAAATTCCCTGGAAGGGTTTATCCGCCAGGTAATAGGATGGCGGGAATTTGTAAGGATCGTTTATGAACGTGAAGGTGTACGACAACGAACGAAGAATTACTGGGGGTTCACCCGAAAGATTCCGGCTTCGTTTTGGGATGGTACCACAGGCATTGAACCCGTAGACAATGTTATTAAGAAAGTGCTGAATACAGGGTATAGCCATCATATTGAGCGGTTAATGGTTATGGGAAATTTTATGATCCTCTGTGAATTTGATCCGGATCAGGTTTATCTATGGTTTATGGAAATGTACATAGATGCTTATGACTGGGTAATGGTACCAAATGTATATGGGATGACCCAATTTGCCGACGGTGGATTGATGACAACCAAACCATATATCAGCGGGAGCAATTATTTGCTCAAAATGAGCAATTACACTAAGGGGCCCTGGACCATCATTTGGGATGCACTCTTTTGGAGATTTATGAATGTGCACCGCGACTTTTTTCTTCAAAATCCGAGGTTAGGAATGCTGCTGCGGACCTTTGATAAGATGCCCATGGAAAAAAGAGACGCATTAATGAATACTGCAGAAGAGTTTCTAAGCAGCCTCGATGCCCTGAAGACGCCCGTTTATGAAACAAATTAAGAAAGCAAATCTGCCGTTTAAAATTTGCCTAAAATGTGGCAGGCCCTTCAATTGGCGAAAAAAATGGGAACGGGATTGGCCCGAGGTAAAGTATTGCAGCGATCGCTGCAGATCTAACAAATAATTAAAATATGCAGAATAAATTTTCAGATTTAGAAACTGACAGGATTATAGAAATGGCCTGGGAAGACCGTACTCCCTTTGAAGCTATTGAGCTTCAGTTCGGCATTAATAACGCACAGGTTATAGTGCTTATGCGTCAGCATATGTTGCCTAGTAGTTTTCGTCGTTGGCGTAAACGCACCACTGGAAGGGCAACTAAACATGGCATATTCCGCAATAAGGATGTAACAAGGTTTAAGTGCAGTATGCAAAAGACAATTACCGGTAATAAGATCACTAAGCGATAGCACTTGTACAGCAATCAAAAATGAACAGAGGCATAATATAAATTTGCGCGGGATTAAGCTGCATGCTGCATCAGGCGCTCAACTTCCCGTACCACTTTTTCAGCCGTAAAAGGCTTTTGTATAAAAGAGTTTGCTCCACTCTCCTGAGCAATAATCTTCAGATCTTCACTTGCGGAAAGCAGAATAATTGGGATTTCTTTTGTAACCTCGTTTGATTTAAGTTCCCTGCAAAGTTCAGCTCCATTGACCCCAATCATGTGAATGTCTAATATGATAATATCCGGATGTGTGGCGTCCACGTCATCCCAGAAGGTTTCAGCATTTCTTGAAATTTCCACTTCATATCCTTTAGCACGCATGGCGAGGTAGAATAATACCAGTAGATCATCATCGTCATCCACTACCAGTAAGTGCAATTTTTTG
>JANXYS010000457.1 GCA_025355935.1 Chitinophagales bacterium
CGCAGGTATCTTACCGGGTAGTGCGTAAGATTCAATATCCAATTTGGTTCGGCTGGGGTCGGCATTATTTTCCGCCTGTGAATACAGATCAAATGGAAATTACCAATGGCATAGTAACAACTGATGCTAACGGCGAATTCATTATTAAGTTTAAAGCTATTCCGGATGAAAATACCGATAAGAAAGACCAGCCCACCTTTTACTTTGAAGTAAGTGCAGATGTTACCGACCTCAACGGTGAAACCAGGTCGGGCACTACCCAGGTATCTGTTGCTTACCAGGCGATACAATTGAAAATTATCGGGCCGGAACGTTTAAGTGCTGACAGTCTGAAATCACTTCGTATTACCAGTACAAATGCAAATGATTTATTTGAAAAAACATTAGTTCACTTAACTATATCCAGGTTAAAATCACCCGCACACATTCTTAGAGAGCGATATTGGGAAGCTCCGGATCAATTTATTTTAACGAAGGAAGAACATGAAAAAATTTTCCCAAATGACCCTTATGCAGACGAAGATCAGGTTAATAAATGGGAGGTGGGGGAAGTAATTTTTGATAAAACCGACACTACCAGTTCTACCGTAAAGTTTGCGCTGCCGTCAACTCCACAGCAGCCCGGCTGGTATAAGGTCTTGATTACAGGAAGAGATAAATTTGGTGAAAATGTAACCACTGAAAAATACGTCTACTTATATTCGAAAGAAGAAGGATTGGTTACTGAACCCCTCATTGTAAACGCAGATAAGAAAGATTATGAGCCCGGGCAAAAAGCTACTTACAGTTTTACCACCGGATTTGATAATGTTCATTTGATCCAGGAAATTCTTCGGGGCGATAATAACATTAAAACGGATTACATAAGCGTTAAAAAGAGCAAAGCGTATAACAACTCCCTCGCAATTGGAGAAGATGACCGTGGTGATGTAGTGATCAATTACATTTTTGTAAAGAATAACCGGCTGTATAAGGGTACCAACCGGGTTTCGGTTCCGTGGAAAAACAAGCAACTTACTATCAGCTATGAAACTTTTCGCGATAAGGTCCTGCCGGGAGCTGCCGAAACCTGGAAGATAAATATTTCGGGAAATAAATCAGAGAAGCTGGCAGCAGAAATGCTCATCAGCATGTACGACGCCTCCATGGATCAATTTAAGATGCATGCCTGGACTTCCCTTTCTTCTCTCTGGCCGACAACAGCCTTTTCCGGCACGCTCGGCTCAAACAACTTTACTTTTGTAAATTCCCAAGAGAATTATTCGATCAGGGATATATATCAAAATTTGCCTTCAAAGGTGAATGACGCCCTGTTGGAGAATGGCTGGAATATGCAACAGCAATATGGTTTAAGCAGGGGGCTGGAAGGAAGAGTAGCCGGCGTGATGGTCCAGAACGCCCGGGTACAAGATGCCGAGCTAAAGGAAGTCGCTGTAAGAGGCTATGGTGCAGATAAGAAGGCGAAAGTTGAAATTAGCCCGGTTGCGGACACTACTACGCCAGCTACCCAATTGCCGTTAGATAAAAATGTTCAGATAAGGAAGAACTTCAATGAAACAGCCTTCTTTTTCCCTGATCTCAAAACCGACGCCAAGGGAAACATTTCATTTTCCTTTTCAATACCGGAAGCGCTTACCACCTGGAAACTGATGGCAATGGCGCATAGCAAGGATCTTGCAAGTGCTTATAGCGAGAAGACTGTAATAACCCAAAAACCACTGATGGTACAGCCAAATGCGCCACGCTTCCTGCGCGAGGGCGATGAAATGGAGTTCACGGCAAAGATTGTAAACCTAAGTGACAGCGAAATAACCGGCACCCCTCAACTGGAACTGTTCGACATCGTGAATAACAAAGTAGTTGATGGCTGGTTTAAGAATGTTTTCCCTAACCAGTATTTTACTGTTGCCGCCGGCCAGAGTGCCGTTGTTAAGTTCCCGATCGGTGTACCTATCAGTTTCAATAGCGTGTTACAATACCGTATAAAAGCGATATCGAAAGACGGAAGTTTTACAGATGGAGAGGAAGCGGCTATACCGGTATTGAGTAACCGAACTTTAGTAACTGAAACGCTACCGTTGAATATGCGGAATACTACCAGTAAGCAGTTCACATTTGATAAGCTTTTAAGAAGTGCCAATAGCGGAACGCTCACTAATAGATCGCTAACGCTTGAATATACCAGTAACCCGGCCTGGTATGCCGTGCAGGCGCTACCCTACCTGATGGAATTTCCCTATGAGTGTTCGGAACAAAGTTTTAACCGGTATTATGCTAATACCCTTGCTTCGTTCATCAGCAACAGTTCCCCCAAAATAAAATCCGTATTTGAAAAGTGGAAAATTACAGATACCGCTTCCTTGATGAGTAACCTGCAAAAAAACGTAGAATTAAAATCGGCCTTGTTACAGGAAACACCCTGGGTTATGGAAGCTAAAAATGAGCAGCAACAGAAAAAGAACATCGGCTTGCTTTTCGATATGGTGCGCCTGGCGAGAGAAAAGCTGGTTAACCTGGAGAAATTGAAGGACATACAGTTAGACAATGGCGGATTTGCCTGGTTCAAAGGCGGGCACGACGATCGTTACATGACGCAATACATTTTAACCGGCATTGGCCATCTTAAGCAACTAAAAGCATTGCAGGCTGATGATTATAATGCCCTGCAACCAATAATAGATAAGGCAATACCTTACCTTGATCAACGCCTGAAAGACGAATATGATGACCTGGTTAAATTCCGTACAGACCTGAAGAAAGACAACCTGTCGTCGATAGCCATCCAATATTTATACATGCGTAGCTTTTTCCCTGACCTTAAAGTGAGTAGCAGCGCCTTAACTGCTGTTGGTTATTTCAAAGACCAGCTTAAAAAATTCTGGTTGAGTAACTCTAAATATGAGCAGGCAATGATTGCGCTTACCCTCAACCGTGGAAATGATCAAAAAACCGCAAAATTAATTTTACAATCACTAAAAGAAAATGCTATTTACAAAGATGAGATGGGCATGTACTTTAAGGAGTTTACGACGGGTCGATATTACTGGTACCAGGCACCTATTGAAAGCCAGGCCATGATCATTGAGGCCTTTAGCGAAATAGAAAAAAATACCAGCACGGTTGATGATTTAAAAACATGGCTTCTTAAACAAAAGCAAACACAGAACTGGCGAACAACCAAGGCTACCGCTGAAGCTTGCTATGCATTACTGCTCGGAGGCTCTAACTGGCTTAATGAGGAAAAAGAAATTAGCATTCAATTGGGTAACACAACCATTAAAAGCAGCGATGAGAGGGCAGGTGAAGGCACCGGCTATTTCAAACACGTAATTGACGGGCCGCAGGTTCAACAGGGAATGGGAAACATCGTAGTGAAGATTGCGCCCAAAGCCGGGCAAAACCTAAATACCGGGTCAACTTCCTGGGGTGCTGTATACTGGCAATACTTTGAAAACCTCGATAAGGTCTCAGCAGCCGGAACAACTGCTCCCCTATCAGTAACCCGCAAACTGTTTGTAGAAAAGAATACTGATAAAGGCCCCCAATTAAAAGAATTTAAAGAAGGCGACGAATTGCAGGTAGGCGATAAGGTGAAAGTGAGGATGGAGATCAAAGCAGATCGCGATATGGAATACGTTCATCTGAAAGACATGCACGCCGCATGCATGGAACCCTTGAATGTTTTGAGCAGTTATAAATACCAGGGCGGACTTGG
>JANXYS010000495.1 GCA_025355935.1 Chitinophagales bacterium
TAAAAGTAATTGTAAACTTAAGGCCTGTCTGGTTGGGTGAACGAACGGGAATGGTTGATGGCAAGGACAACGCTGAATACGATAAGAAAAATAATTATTGGATTACGAAAGACGCATTGAATACCTGGTGTGTATTATACGGAAGTACGCTGAGGGGCCAGCCCGTCAATAGCATCGAGACAAAAGCCGGCAAATCAAATACATCAGTCACCCATACAAAATATTCTTTTGAGATAAAACCAAATTCAGTCTTTAGTCTTCCGCTTATTGTTGCCGGTTCTGCAAAAAGCAAAGAAGAGGCCGTTAGATGGTATGACCAGGTTAGTAAAAATGCTTTCGTATTAATTTCGAAAAAGAAGGAAAGGGTATTGAAGCTGAATGACCATGCAAAAGTTACTCTTAATGATAAAGAATTAGAAACTGCTTTCAGATGGTTGAAATATAACTGTGACTGGCTGACACTTAATGTTGAGGGAATAGGAAAAGGCATGGCTGCGGGTTTGCCCGATTATCCCTGGTGGTTTGGCGGCGATATGGTGTATTCTCTGAAAGGATTAGTTGGGACAGGGCGGAAAGATTTAGTATACAGTTCTATAGATTTAATTTACAAAGTTTCGGAAAAAGCAAATGGCAACGGAAGGATTGTACACGAAGTTTCTACGAATGGAGCTGTGTATAATTTGGGGAATGTCAACGAAACGCCCCAGTTTGTTTCCCTGATATGGGATGTGTTTTGCTGGACAGGCGATATGGATTTTTTACGCAAGCATTTTCCGGTTATCGAGAAGGGCCTTACCTGGCTTATAAAAAAGAATGACCTGGATGGAAATTTACTTCCCGATGGGCCGGGAATGATGGAAATTCATGGACTGACTACAGAGATGATTGACGTAGCCGCGTATTCTCAGAAAGCATTCGCAGACGCCGCTCAAATGGCGAAAATTTTAGGAAAAGATAATTTATCAAAAGAGTATCAAACCAATGCAGATATTATAAAGGCAAAAGTCAACACAGAGTTTTGGGTGCGGGATTTTAATTCTTATGCAGATTTTATTGCGACAAAAGAACAAGCATTAAAACTCGCGGACGAGGCTATTGTAAGAGCCGATACTTTAAAAAAAACCTGGTCAGTCGCGGAATTAAAAGATACCAGAGCTAAAATTGAAGCCGACCAGTCATCTGCAAAAAAAGGTTTTGTGATGTATCATAACTGGGTGGTGAATTCTCCAATGGAGACGGGGGTTGCGGATAGAGAAAAAGCAATAACCGCATTAAACACGGCTCAAAAATTTTCAAATGCTTACGGGATGTTTGTAACGGGTATTGACCGGGATGAAACAGCAGGCAAAGAGGAAGGTTCGTATGCAGCCACTACCAACAAAAGCGATTTTACGTATACAGGCACGGTTATGACCTTGCCGACCGGTGTACAAATTGTTGCTGAAAATAATTATGGCAGACCCGATGAAGCCTACAAATTATTAAAGAAAGTTTCCAAAACTTTCAGCTATGCCTTACCTGGCTCGATGTACGAAGTGTCTCCGGATTATGGAATGATGACACAGGCCTGGAACATTTACGCTTTTAGTGAACCCATCATCAAACAATTCTTTGGAATAAAACCCCTTGCTTATAAGAAAGAGATTAATATTTCTCCATTGCTTCCTGTGGCCTTGACTGAGGGAAAAATCGAAAATGTAATCATCGGAGATAATGAGGTTACCCTAAGTTTTTCGCAAAAAGCCACCGCAAATGAATTTATGATAAGGCAAAAATTAGCCGGTTGGGTGATCATATTTTCCCAGCCAAAAGGAAAGTATAAAAAATGGATTATCGATAATAAAATTGTAAAGCCTGAGCTGGTAGGTGACGTGGAGCAAATAAGGATCTCGGGGAAAGTCAGTAGTTTGGAATTAATTAAATAATAACAGCTGCAAATGAAAACGTTTGTCATGTTCTGGGCTCGTCCTCCTTACTAAACTTCCGTTACTTGTAATATCACTTGCAAGGGTATCGTAAGTATGCCGCAGTGCCTTTCGGAACGTAACATCGGTAGATAAACTTTGCGGCTGCGTTTTTTGTGGTTCTTCAGCTTCGCTGAATGAAATCATATTCTTTTGCTCGCTCAAAACAATACAGAAAAAGGGCGCCCCTGGCTGATATACAGCCCACCCAGGAGATCAGCTCTGACCAACATTTTCGTTGGTAGCGTCAGCATTTATAAATTGTTAGATTTTTAAAATAGACAGATTTCTAAGAATTGAAGAACAAGTGATGACTTTTCTTTGTGAAACTTTGTTTCTTATTTTTTTGTTGTTCTTTCAGCTTCGCTGAATGATATCATATTTTTTTGCTCGCCCAAAAAAATACAAAAAAAAAGGGCGCCCCGGGCTGATGTACAGCCCACCCA
>JANXYS010000534.1 GCA_025355935.1 Chitinophagales bacterium
GTGATGTTCAAGAACAAAGCTTTTTCTTTTTAATACCGTGAATTTATAACAGTCTAATCAAGGCAATCATCCATCCTCTTTTTTCTCCTCCTTAAGTTTTTCTGAAATTTGTATGAAGCGTGCCGCCTCTTTTTGAATTGCCATTACTTTTAGGGAATTTATGCTCACATTTAATTCGAAGCCGATTAGCAATGCTAAAGAATTGATGAATACCAGGGCCATCAGCATCATGATGGTACCAATTGCACCATAGAGCGCATTGTACTTTCCAAAATTATCTACAAATGTGGAGAACGCAAGTGAAGCTAATAAGCTAAGTAAGGTTGTCAGTACTGCTCCAGGCGAAAAAAGCTTCCATCTCTTTTCAATTGCGGGGGCATATTTAAAAATAAACGCAATTGCAAAAAATACCAGTAGTATGATTAATACCCACCGGGTATAAAAAATCACTACCCGCCAATCCCTGCTTTTAACCAGTAAATTTAAAAGTGCACCCTGCATGATCAGTAGTACCAGGTATGAAAACAGCAGTGCAAAAATGAGGATCGTAAGTTTTATGGCCATCCACCTTTTTTTCAAACCTCGCTGTTCCTCAAACCCCAGATATTTCTTGTTAAAAGACCTCATAATCCCCATCATTGCATTAGAGGCGAAAAATAGTGCGAATAACAGTCCAAAGGAAAGCAACCCAATTTTCGAGCCACTCAAAAAACTGTCTACGAAGTCGATGATACTTTTATTATGGCCGGCTGCAGGGATGATATCATAGATCAGCGCATGAAGCTGAATCTTTATACTCTTCACTGAAATAAAAGGCAGATTCGGTATCACGGTGAATAAGAACAACAGTGATGGTGGCAAGGCCATAATGAAATTGTAGGAGATTGCTGCGGCCCTCTCGGTAAGGCTTGGCCAGCGCAGCTGTTTCCGCATAAAATTAAAAACATCATAAAAAGCAAGCCCCTGAAAACCGGGCAGGTACCATTTCCTGCTCTTTCTTAAAATAAAGGATACAGGTTTTTGATTGACAATATTGCGTTGATATTTTCTCAAATTAGGGTGTTGCAGCTTTTTGTTGTTTAGCAATAATCAGGCTATCAAGCGCTTTCTGATAAGCTTTCGCAAAAACCAAATGTTCTGCATAACTGGATGCGAAATTAGAGTAACCGCCAAAATCCGGTTTAGCGACAAAATAAATATAAGTGGTAGCAGGAGCATCTAACACGGCATCTATGGTTTTTGATGAAGGAGTACAAATCGGGCCTGGTGGCAATCCGGTATTGCGATATGTATTATAAGGTGATTCATACAGGAGATGACCATGCAGTACTCTTTTTAATCCGAAATTTCGCAGCGCATATTTTACCGTCGGATCTGCTTCAAGTCGCATCCCCTTACTGAGCCTGTTAATGTACGTGCTTGCAATCAGTAATTTATCTTCAGGCTTATTGGTTTCTTCTTCCACGATACTAGCCATAGTATATACCTGTTCAGTTGTTAGATTTTTATTTATTGCCTTTTGTTTTCGTTCTGCAGTCCAAAATTTTTCTTCTTCCGTTTTAAGCCTTCTAAAAAGTTTTTTAAAATCGCTGTTCCATGGAAAAAGGTATGTATTGGGGATCACTGCCGTCATCACAATGTTAGTGTCCAGGTCAAACTGGTGCAGAGAGTCGTTACTTGTTAAGAATTGCATAACCTGTGTTGAATCACATTCAAAATTTTTCCCGACTTTTCCTGCAAAGTCCTCCTTCGTGCGGAGTTTATTAATAACAAGCCGAACAGGCGACTGGCCCCCCGATTTTAACATCCGAAGAAGGTTGATAACGCTGCTACCTTCTTTTATTTCGTACCGGCCTGCCTTTACATTTTGAGGATATTTTACCTGTGCTGCAATTTTATCGAAAAAAAATGTGCCACCAAGTATGTTGCTTTTAAGTATTTCCCTTTTTACATCCAAATAAGTAGCGCCAGTTTTAATATAAAGATACTTTCCCGGAGGTTCCTTGACTATAGGTCCAAAAATACTCCATGCACAATATGCACCTGCAAGAAAAAGAAATATGACAATACCCAGGATTATTTTTTTCATAAATAAGGATTATGTTCAGAAGGCATAGCAAAGTAATATAAAAAAACCCCGCTCTTCACAGGCGGGGTCCTAAAAATTTTATAATAGGTATTAGTGTTTGTTTGTATCAGGAACTGTCGATGAAGATTTCATGGGGACAGTATTCGCCGGGGTGGCCCGCTGCTGCATTGGAATAGTCGTCGGCACACCTTTAAGCAACTCATCATTTTTAGAACCAGTGCTGCCATCTTTTGGAATAAAACCAGGGGATACAAGGCACAAAATACCAACGATAGCTGCAAATACCCAGGTCCCTTTCTCAAGTACATCGGTAGTTTGTTTAACGCCCATCAGCTGATTTCCAAAACCGCCAAGTGATCCGGAAAGTCCACCACCTTTAGGATTCTGAATTAAAACGATCAACCCAAGTACTATAGAGGCAATGATTATCAACACACCGAATAAAGCTAACATCGTATTTCTTTTATTTAATTTGTCCTAATTTGGCTGCAAAGTAAGCGTTTTTGGAAGGATTGAGCAAACTTAATTTCTGATATATATCTTTTGCTTTCTGCATTTTTCCTTGAAGTAAAAATGCGTCGGCCATAGCCTCCGTAACAACTTCCGGTTCGAGGTTGCTCTTTTCAGCCAGCCTGTTCACCGATGCGTCTAGCTGTTCGCTTCCTTCGGGCAATTTTGATTCATGTACCTTCTTCATGGTCTTAAGCCATTGGGTAAAGCTCCTGAGTTGAATACCGAGCTTATCGGTAGGCTGCACTTCCTCACTCATCTTGATCCCCTGGGATGCAAAATAATCAGTCGTGTGCAGGGGTTCAAACAAAGTTTCTTCTTCCATCTTAGAAGAAACTTCAGGCTCAGCATTCCCGCCGGGAGTTTCTTTTATCCCCATCCTAATGGTCGCTTCTGTATCTTCAGCTTTAGAAACATTGTCATTTGATTCAGCACTTTCAACTTGTGAGTCTTCCGCAGCAGGTGAAGACAGCTGAACAACCTGTACAGGCATCGCTTGCTCCCCTCTCGCTTTTTCTGTCATTTGAGAAGACCAGTTTAGCTGGTAATCGAGCAAAAAGGAGTTATTGAAGTTGAGTGCAGCACGTGCATCTAAAGATGGATCTGAATCTCCCCGGCGTTTGGACTCTTGCAATTGAAAAAAATGTGCAACCCCAAAATAAGGGTACTCATCCAGCAGCTTTTCAAAGTCAGTTGAATCACCGTTTTCAATTGTTGGGAAAAGACTATTATATAATCGTTCGAATGGCATCATGTAATTTAAACTACAAATTTTGTAGACCTACCAGTTGGAAAATATTTTATTAAAGATATCGTCTACTACATCTGTTACAATCTTGGGGGTCAACTCGGCCTCTGCCTGGGTAAGTGATCGTTGGGCAGCAAAGTCATAAGTTCGTGTGATATCAGTTTCGAAATCTTTCTTACTATCAAGTGTGTTTTTAAAAATTAGGTGAAAACCTACGTTAAGGCGGTTTCCACTTGAGTTATTTCCGGTTATGCTGATGGTTGTGGTGTAATACTGCGATACAAAGCCAGTGATGTCATAGTGCGCATCATCGTTATTAGTTTGACGCAGACGGGTAGTGTTAATAATTTTTTGCTTAGTTTTTTCAGTAAGCTGCGTACTCAATTGGGTATTAACATACTGCGCCCGGTTGTCAAACTGGGTTATCCTGAAAGTTTTTACTTCCTGCGGTATTGGTGAAACATCCTTGAATCCATACCTGCATGTCGCGAAATTAAAAAGCAACATGATAGACGAAAGGAGAAAAAATATTCTAATATTTAGTAGGTGCTTCAATACGTAACAGTTAAAAATGAAAACTAAAGATCTTCAATATCATACTCTTTCAGCTTACGGTAAAGAGTGCGCTCACTAATACCCAGGTCAAGCGAAGCATCGCGACGTTTCCCCCGATGTTTTTTTAAAGCTTTTATGATTAGTTCCTTCTCTTTATCTACAATACTCAATGATTCTTCTACATCCTCATGATGATGAATATCGTTTTCCACATTATTATTATGAAAGAGCACAGGTGTACTTTGCGAGTACTGGTTGCCGTTGGAAGTAGGATGCAATTCCTTCAACCCGTTTTCCGTACCCGAAAATACGGGAACATGACCAGTGGTTGCAGGGTTTTGTAAAAGATCGTAAAACATTTTTTTCAATTCGTTTACATCCTTTTTCATGTCAAAGAAAAGTTTATAAAGAATTTCACGTTCATTTGCAAATTCGGTGTGGCTTACGCTGCCACTGCCGCCCGCCAGTACTGGTAACCTGTTATAATTGTGGTCAGGTAAAAAAGTCCTTAATTGTTCTGCGGCAATATTTTTTTCAATGCTAAGAACTGAAATTTGTTCAGCGATATTCTTTAGTTCCCGCACGTTTCCGGGCCAGGTATAATTTATCAGTACATTGCGCGCCTCCTCGTTCAATTGTACCGATGTGGTTTTATATTTATCGGCAAAATCAGTTGCAAATTTTCTAAACAGCAGAAAAATGTCTTCTTTACGGTCGCGTAATGCAGGTACCCTGATTGGTACAGTATTAAGGCGGTAATACAGGTCTTCCCTAAACCTTCCATTTTGAGTAAATTCGAGCAGATCTTTATTCGTAGCTGCAATAACCCGAACGTCTGTTTTCTGTACCTTACTGCTCCCTACACGAATATATTCGCCGGCCTCCAAAACACGCAAAAGCCTGGCTTGGGTTCCGAGTGGTAATTCGCCGATCTCATCCAGAAAAATGGTACCGCCGTTTACTGTCTCAAAATAACCTTTACGGCCGTCCACAGCCCCGGTGAAGGACCCTTTTTCATGACCGAATAATTCAGAATCGATGGTCCCTTCGGGTATTGCCCCACAGTTGACTGCAATGAAAGGGTTGTGTTTGCGTGCAGAAAGTGCATGTATAATCTGAGAAAAAACTTCTTTGCCAACACCGCTTTCACCGTTAATTAGTACACTTAGATCAGTGTTCGCTACCTGGATAGCAACATTCAACGCATGGTTCAGAGCGGGAGAATTTCCTATTATTCCAAACCTGTTTTTAATGGCTTGTTGATCCATATACCTCGCCCGTGCAGGGACTTTATTTTATTTAAATGTATTCGGCTACCGAGCAGGTTTTCCATTATCACACCATCTCAGCTTTTCCTAGCAGAGTTCCGGCGGTACAAGATGTAATTCTTACCTGAACATAATCACCTTTTTTATAATTTTCTTTAGAGAACACAACCACTTTATTATTATCGGCCCTCCCAAAAAGTTCATTTTCATTTTTCTTCGAATCGCCTTCCACCAGAACGGTAAAAAGTTTTCCCAAATCCCGCTGCATACTAAGGAGAGAATGTTCGCGGTACAGGTTTACCAGCTCCTGCAGCCGTCTTTTCTTTACCTCCAGCGGAACATCATCCTGAAACCTCCGTGCGGCAAGTGTTCCGGGCCTTTCAGAATAGAAATATAAATATGCAAGATCATATCGGCACTTTTGCATAAGGCTCAATGAATCCTGGTGATCTGCTTCGGTTTCAGTGCAGAAACCTGCAATCATGTCCGTGCTGATTCCGCAATCGGGGAGAATTTCCCTGATGCGTTCTACCTTGGCTAAATACCATTCCCGGCTATACGTGCGGTTCATCATTTGCAGCACCCTCGTACTTCCACTTTGAACAGGCAAGTGGATATAGTTACAAATATTTTTAAACGCTGCCATGCTGTATAACACATCATCGGTAATATCTTTAGGATGTGATGTGGAAAATCGTACCCGGAGTAAAGGAGACACTGCTGCGACCTTCTCCAACAAGTGTGCAAAAGTTACCGTTACATTTTGTCTTTCATCTATCCAGTGGTAGCTGTCCACATTCTGGCCCAGCAGAGTTACTTCCCTGTAACCGTCATTGAACAAAGTTCTGCATTCATCAATGATGCTTGCTGCATCCCGACTTCGTTCGCGACCACGGGTAAAAGGCACTACGCAAAATGAGCACATGTTATTACACCCCCGCATGATACTTACGAAAGCAGACACTCCGTTACTGTTTAAACGGATCGGAGCAATATCTGCATAAGTCTCTTCCCTGCTTAAAAGCACATTAACCGCTTTTTGGCCACCTGAAGCACCTTCTATTAAACCGGGGAGGCTCCTATACGCATCGGGTCCAACGACAATATCAACCAGCTTTTCTTCTACTAAAAAAGCAGCTTTTAGTCGTTCCGCCATGCATCCGAGAACTCCTACAACCAGACCAGGACGTTGCTTTTTAAGTTGCCTGAATTCGGTAAGTCGTTTTCTAACCCGGTCCTCCGCTTTTTCGCGGATAGAACAGGTATTTATCAGTATGAGATCAGCGAGATGTGTTTCTGTGGTGGATGCATACCCTTCTTCCTGCAGAATGGAAGCTACTACTTCGCTGTCTGCAAAGTTCATAGCGCAGCCATAGCTTTCGATGTAAAATCTTCGGCCACTGAGCATTACGGAGTCAGGAAGGTAAACTAAAGCTTCACCTTGCCTCATTTCGTCGTGCGTTTTATTACTTCGTAAATCCTGCATTAACCCTCAAATTAAGGGGGCAAAGATAATATTATTGCGATCATTAAATGACAGGTTGTCACGTAAAGTCTTTAAGATTTCGTAGAGTCTGGATGAATAGGATGGATACAAGGATACAGATGATGTTTTCCCTACACACCGTATAAGATAATTATTACTTGTTTTTAAATTGTTTCTCTTTCTGAATAACGCTACCATGCCAGCGCAGCACATTAAACAAGGCAGCGAAGCAAGTCCTTGAGTTGAGAAACTTTATTTTAAAGTTGCTTTCTCCAAATTCGTTTTAAGCCAGCTATCAGCTACAGGGATTATCCATTTTTCGACCAACTCCTTCTTATTTAATACCGTATTATTAAAATACAAACTTTCGCTCGTAACGAAGCCTTGTTGAAAAGCATATTCAAGTTGGGAGATCGGAAGTTGCTCGATTTTGCCGTTAATAAAAAAACTAAGCAGCTGCCGGTCAAACATATTTACTTTAAACTTTTTCTCAATTTCTTTGATGACGCGAACGCTGCTATCGGTGCTGCAACCACTAACTATGCCCGTGGTTTCATCAGCAATAAATACAACAAACCTCCCAAAGAACAAGTTAGCGAAACCTTTAACAGGGACGCCGTGGGCATTCCATGTATTTACAAAATCTTCAAGAATGCCCTCTAATTCGAGAGCTTCGCTTACGAAGAATAGGCGGCTTGACTGGTAAATCCAAACGCGACTCTTATCGTTAAAGCCTTCAGGGAGATGTTCCGTAATTGCAAAATCCATTTGGTAAAGATATGAAAACGTCGGTGGCGAAGAAATTGCTGGGGTTGAAAATTTACTTACAAATAACGTTAATTCATAGATGCCAGCACCAGCTCGGCAAGATCCATAATGGCAACGTCTTCTTCTTTTTCGCGGTTTTTAACTCCATCAGTGAGCATGGTATTACAAAAGGGACAAGCGGCCGCAATTATTGTAGCACCTGTAGCTAAAGCCTCATTGCTTCGCTCAATGTTAATGCGGACAGTTCCTTTTTCTTCTTCTTTAAACATCTGCGCACCGCCCGCCCCACAACACAAACCATTACTTTTACAACGTTTCATTTCCACGAGTTCCGCGTCGAGGGCTTCCAACACTTTGCGGGGAGCTTCATAGATATTATTTGCGCGGCCGAGGTAACAGCTGTCGTGGTAGGTTATTTTTCTACCTTTATAAGTTCCATTCTCTTTCATTACTATCCTGCCAGCATCAATAAGACCCTGTAAAAAAGTTGCATGATGAATTACTTCGTAAGTACCTCCCAACTGCGGATATTCGTTGCCAAGAATATTGAAACAATGAGGGCAAGCAGTAACAATTTTTTTGATACCATACCCATTCAAAACCTGGATATTTTGGTAGGCCATCATCTGGAACATAAACTCGTTGCCCGCCCGGCGGGCTGGGTCACCTGTACACATTTCTTCCTTTCCAAGAATGGCATATTTCATCCCCACCTTATCAAGTATAGTAACAAATGCTTTTGTAATTCTTTGAGCTCGCTGATCAAAGCTACCCGCACATCCCACCCAAAATAAAATTTCAGGGTTCTCACCAGCAACCATTAATTCTGCCATCGTAGGTACATGCATGCGATCGTATTTAAGTAGAACAAAGTAAACAAGATTTTATCATTGATGTTTGCTCAATTGCATTTATTTTTACAAATTAACTACGCATGTGAAAAGGATTATTGAGAAAATCAAGAACTGGGAAGCCTGGCCATTTAAGCTAATTTATGCGCCACTTGTACCGTTCTGGCTCATGTACATAGTAAAGTCGCGAGCAGTATGGTTTTTTACTTCCAGTAATCCTAAACTTACATTTGGAGGAATGGAAGGCGAACCAAAACGTGAGATGTATGACCTCCTCCCTCATGAGCTTTACCCCACTACGTTCAATGTTCTGCCCGAAGAAGATTTGATTTCTATAAAAAAAAAACTCTTAGCCAGTGAAATAAATTATCCTTTCATCGTTAAGCCGGAAGTCGGCGGACAGGGTATTCTCTTTCGAAAGATTGATTCGGAGGAGGACCTGATTCACTATCATCACTTCATACCCGTAGAATATATTGTTCAGGCGATGGTTCACTATCCGATCGAGGTCAGCGTATTTCACATCCGCCATCCCAATTCTAGTAAGGGTGAGGTTACCGGGTTCCTGCATAAGATTCCATTACACGTTGTAGGGGATGGAAAGCATCGCCTTGCCGAGTTGGTAAAACAGCATCCTAAAGCATTTAACCGTATAGGTGAATTACACAGTAAGCATAAAGAAAAGTGGGATAATATTGTTCCCATAGGCGAGAAATACATTCTTAGTTATGCTGCGAATCATAACCGCGGCGCCCATTTCATTGACTTGAAAGATCATATTGATGATGATCTTGTCGCTATCTTTGATAACATTAGTAAAGGAATTAACGATTTTTTTTATGGTCGCTATGACATCATGTGCAATACCATTGAAGAATTAAAACAAGGGAAAAATTTTACTATTCTTGAATACAATGGCTGTGGTGCCGAACCAAATCATTTTTACGATACAGGTTACACGCTTCGTGATGCTCATAAAGAAATTTTAAAGCACTGGAAGGCCTTATACAACATTAGTAAATTTAATGCGGCCTTGGGAATTAAGCCCTGGCCTTTTCTTAAAGGTGTTGCCTTTCGGAGGGAAACCCTGAAATTGTTTAACATTATGAAGGAAGCGGATGAACAGATAAGATAACCCTTTAAAACGAGTTTCCATGCGTCTGCCTTATCAGGCTTTTTGTAGCGGAAGGAAATGCTTTCAACAGCGTGATGAACGAGTTAGTAATTGAGGTGCGGCCAAAGAAAGATTGGATCAATCTTCCGATGGTTAGTCTTCTACTAAATGTTTTTTTCCATTGCAGCTTATACGTGGTCTCCATAGCTTTCCGGGATATACTTTTCCTCAAATATTTGTCAATACTATCTGCTGCAATTTTAGCACTATTCATCGCCATGCTCATTCCGTTCCCACAAAGCGGCGCGATCAGCCCTGCCGCATCACCGAGCATTAGCACATGGTTCTCCACCTGCGTTTTTTTGTTAAATGATACCTGGGAGATAGTGAGTGGGACACTATACAGTTTTATTGCTGTAGTGAATATTTTTTGAAGATGAGGATTTGCGGAAAGGATGTTGCTCTCCATATCCCCGATGTTGTTATTGCTTCGTTTGAGATTTTCGGCATTGGTCAAATAACAAAGGCAGTAACGATCATCTTCAATTTTTGAAATACCGCAGTAGCCATTTTTGAAGTTGTGCAAGGCAATGCTATCGGCGGGGAAATCGGTTTGAATATGGTATTTGATACCAATGTAGTTGTTTAGTTTATTGTTTGCCTGCGTGGTAAAAGGGCGCATCCATTTTACATCAAGATTCGATCGCTTTCCAAAACTTCCGCAGCATACATTGGATTTAAATTCCTGCGTTCCACTCTTTATTGTGAAAAGTTCATTGTTAAACGTAACGGAGTTAACTTTAAAATTTTCAACCACTTGCACTCCTTTGCGTACTGCAATGTCTTTAAGGCTGCTATCTAATTTAAACCTGCTGATGCCAAACCCTCCGAGGTCAAGCGTCTGGTGAAGTTCTCTTCCATTTGGAGCAGTTACAATCAGCTTATTTATTTTTGGGAGATTTAATGAATCGAGGTCAAGACCAAGCCTCTTGATAAAATCCCAGCTTTCCATGCT
>JANXYS010000535.1 GCA_025355935.1 Chitinophagales bacterium
TTGGTATGCTGGTACCAGTAGTATTCACCACCCGGTGCATTGTAACAAACTATCAGGGTAGGAGTATAGCCGGTACCTGAGTTTTTCCATAAATTTATTACATCGTCATAAAGTACGCCCACGGGTATGTTGTGTTCAATGGTAGTATGCCCGTCCATTATCATTGCCATGTTATGAAAATAGAATGAACCTCCCTCAGGCACTACTTCCATTTTCAATTCGCGGGCCGCTTGTATTACCATCTGATTTTGTTCGCGGCGTGGCTGGTTATAACTCTTAACGCTAAATGCGCCGTAAGCTTTGGTCCTTCTTAAAGCACTGCGTGCATCATCTATATTATTGATTACCGCCTTAAAATCCCCTTCCGCACCATACAATATGGTTCCTGTACTGAATACCCGCGGTCCTACCATTCTCCCTGATTTTACCAACTCGCTCTGGGCAAATACCATTTCGCTGTTTGCTGAAGGATCATGCGTTGTCGTAACGCCGTAAGCAAGGTTCGCATAATAAGGCCAATGTTTATCAGGCGTAAGACCACTTCGGAAATGACCAACATGCGCATGTGCATCAACGAATCCGGGCATTATAGTTTTCCCTTTACAATTAATAACTGTTGCCGTCGCTGGTATTACTACTTCACCAGCTTTTCCTACCGCCGTAATGAGATTTCCTTCCACAACAACTACCGCATTTTGGATTACCTCATCACCATTCATTGTTATTACCTGCGCGTTAGTGAAAGCCGTAAATCCATGCGGTTTATCCGTTCTCATCGTAAGAGCAATGCTGATACCACTGTCGGGCATTTTAAACAGGCTGTCTGGTTTGTTCGCTATAAATTCGAACCGCTCATCGAGGTTAATAGAAAAATACTCTTCGCCCAGCGTGTAATGCACCACTTTATTATCCGCACTCCAATGCATGTTAATACCTGCATCCCTGGAAATTTTTTTAACAGGAAGAGCATTAGTTCCCGCAGAAATATCTATTTGTTTACCCGTCGCAGGGAAGGCTGCGATATACACGTTGTGCAGATCTACAAATGCCACCCATTTTTCATCAGGTGAAACCACGAACTGGCTTCCATAAGTACTTTTAAATATTTGCCGTTCATCGCTACCGTCTAGTTTATAGCTCCCAAACGCGTTTCTGTTCTTTTGAACAAATAAACGATCGCCATCTTTATTAAAGCGGGGAGCGTCGCCCGATGCCATAACAAATTTTTCATCGCCCCCGTCAGCATTCATATAATAGACTCCTGTCTTTGACACGTATGAATTGCCCATTATATTGTCGCCTTCATTTTTAGTAAAGGCAATGAATTTACCATCAGCAGAAAAGGAGGGAGTCCTGTAAATGGCCTTTGTTCGGGTAAGCTTTTTGGGCTTTGAAGTAGCCATGTTTAACTGCCAAATCGCGCCAGCGCTGCTGTCATTCCAGGAAACGTAAACGATGCTCTTGCCGTCGGGAGAAAAAGATGGTTCTGCCTCCTGTTCGACTGACTTCGTTAATCTCTGCGGTTGCCCGACTGGAAGCATTTTCTTCCACAGGTAACCGAGTGCATTAAAAACCAGCATTTTTCCATTGGGTGATGTTATTGCATTCCGTATTACATGAACATTAAATGAGTCAGGATTGATGTCTTGTTTAAATCTGACAGCATCAGTTATACGTTGCGACACACTACAGCTAAAAGGAATTATCGCAGTTTTATTAATACCATCCACATCAATATTTAAGATCTTTCCACCACTCCAGATAATAATATGCTTGTCACCCGGCATCCAGTTAAACCCGGTATAAACACCAAATGTTGTCCATGCTTCCTGTTGATCTTTTGTAAGCTGATCGTATACCGGCCATTCTTCACCTGTTTCAATATTCCGTAAGTATAAAACGCTCTTAGTCCTGACCCGTTTCACGAAGGCTAATGTTTTTCCGTCATGAGAAATCTGTGGTCGACAGGCTCCTCCGTTACCCCCAGTAACATCTTCACTTAACCCCTTTTCACGGTCATACCTTTTTATAACAAAAATCTGATTGTTTGGGTCCTTATTATACTGGAAAAAGCCCCCGGGGTACATGTCTTCGCTATAGTATATATATTTACCATCCGGTGAAGCACTGGGTTCATTAAGATCCTGCTGATCGTTTTTTCGTACAGTTAGTTGCAATCCATCGCCTCCACTGATATGGTACATCCATAACTCACCGGCACCGAGAGAGCGGCCTGAAGTAAAATGTTTTTTTGCAATTATATATTGGCCATCGGGCGACCATACGCCATTGTTGAGTAAGCGAAAAGTTTCCTTTGTAACCTGTTTTGCGTCGCTGCCATCCCGATTCATCGTCCAAATATTATCACCTCCACCTGCATCAGAAGTAAACAGTATCTTCTTCCCATCGGGGCTAAACCTTGGCTGCACTTCAAATGCAAAATTGTGCCTGAGTACTTTAGCTGTGCCGCCGGTAACAGGGATACTGTAGATATCGCCCAGCAGGTCAAACACTATTTCATTTCCTTCGGGAGAAACATCCAGGTTCATCCACGTACCTTCCTGTACAGTGAATGTTACCTCTTTAAAAGTTCCCCCTGGATTATTTACATCCCAGGTTTTTTTCTCTTGCGCTTTTAGCGTAATTCCAATTAATAGAAATAAATAAAACCCGAAAAGTTTCCTCGCAATCATAAGCATGTTTTTTAGTGCTGTGAAGTTAATTTTGTTTTGAATGCGCCTTCTCTACTACTTATCTATGAAGCTGCCTGGTGGGTGTTTAATCGTCCTTTAAAGATTGCCGCGATCGTTCCTGTTTAAAGGCTTCAGTAGGAGGAATGACGCTTTAAGCAGGTAAATTAAATTCTTTTCTATATTTGCACACTTAATAAATATTATGTTCAACATCCGTAAAAAAATATACTCTGTTCTTCAGTCCGAAGAGGTCAACTACAAGGCTACCGTAATGGGGTGGGTACGCACTTTCAGGAATAATCAGTTTATTGCTCTTAATGACGGGAGTACGAACAATAATCTTCAAGTGGTGGCAGCACTTGGCTTACTGGACGAGTCCGTCATGAAACGAATTACCACCGGGGCTTGTATAAAAGTTACCGGTGAAGTTGTAGCTTCTCTTGGTAAGGCTCAGCGGGTTGAACTAAAAGCTGATTCGCTTGAAATACTGGGCGACAGTGATTCTGAGAAATTTCCTCTGCAGCCTAAAAAACACAGTCTTGAATTTTTAAGGGAAAATGCACATATACGTTTTCGCACTAATACTTTCGGAGCCATTTTCAGGGTCCGGCATTCACTTGCTTTTGCAATTCACCAGTTCTTTAACGACCGGGGATTTGTTTACATGCATACGCCTATTATTACCGGAAGCGATGCCGAAGGCGCAGGTGAAATGTTTAGGGTAACTACTTTGCCGTTGGACGGGAGTGCTCCTAAAAACGAGGACGGTAGCATTAATTACAAAGAAGATTTTTTTGGAAAAAGCACTAATCTGACGGTTAGCGGCCAGCTCGAAGGAGAGCTTGCAGCTATGGCCTTTGCCGATGTTTATACTTTCGGTCCAACGTTTAGAGCTGAAAATAGTAATACCACCCGTCACCTGGCTGAATTCTGGATGATAGAACCTGAGGTGGCATTTAACGACCTTGAAGACAATATGAATCTTGCCGAGGAATTTATCAAGTATATAATTAAATATGCAATGGATAAAAACGCAGAGGACCTGGCGTTTTTATCGCAGCGTTTGGAAGAGGAAGAAAAGCAAAAACCGCTCGCTGAAAGGGCAGGGATGGGTTTACTTGAGAAACTGAACTTTGTAGTGAACAATGATTTTGAAAGACTTACTTATACAGAAGCTATTCAAATTTTGAAAGAAAGTAGCCATAACAAAAAGAAGAAATTTCAATACCTGATTGAAGAATGGGGTGCCGATCTGCAAAGTGAACATGAGCGCTACTTGGTAGAAAAGCATTTTAAGAAACCCGTTATACTTACAGACTATCCGAAAGATATCAAGTCGTTTTATATGCGCATGAATGACGACGGTAAAACTGTTGCTGCAATGGATATTTTAGCTCCTGGCATTGGCGAAATTGTGGGCGGAAGCCAGCGGGAAGAAAGGTTGGACAAACTATTACAACGCATGGAAGAAATGAATGTTCCTGCGGTGGAACTCGACTTTTATCTTGATACAAGAAGATTCGGTGCTTGCCCGCATGCGGGGTTCGGATTAGGTTTCGAACGGCTGGTTCTGTTTGTTACGGGCATGACTAACATCCGCGATGTAATTCCTTTTCCACGCTACCCGAAAAGTGCGGCCTTCTAAGTTTATGCAATTTGGAACCTGCAGGGGAAGTATCATTTTGTTTCCTTCTCTAATTATTGCGACATTATGAACTGATTAGCGGATCTGTAACTTGGCGTCGCAAATTTTAATCAACCTTTTTAGGAATAGTTTGGCCGTGGGTAACTTTTAGGATTCTGCCCACTTTATCGGAAAGTTCTCGGAATCAATTTCAACCAGCTACGTTTTCTTCAAATAAGCAATTTTTTAGCTGCGCAGCTTTCCCGTTTAATGTCAGTGAAAATTATTTTTTCATGACCGAGTGGATTAGTCCATAAAATATCAGCCTCTCACAATAGCTTTTTTAAATACTGGCACTGTGCTGCACGGCTCACCATACATAATACTCTTCGCAAAAGGGCGAAGGAGCCGCGTTATTTCTACATAGGCAGATATTGGTACAGGCAGTTCTCCACATCCCTTGATAACTACCCGTTGGTCTTCATAGACGGAGGGATCTATTTTTGAAATGTTTTCAAGAAGTAATTTTTGGATGGTTTCTTCAGCGTTTCCAAAAATTATATTTTTAGTAACTGGCTGAAGTAAACTTGCAACCAGCATATATGCCCACATAGGAATAACGGCATCTGCACTGCAGGTAAGAGAAACATTTTTGCCGTGGAAGGAACCAAGGTCAAGAGCCTTTAGTTTTTCCCTAAAGTCTTTCTCTTTTAGTATAAGCTCCATAAACAGGTAATCCTTCATATCAAATACCACAACTTCCTCTTTTGGATAATAATCTTCCAGGCTAAGGGTAAGAAGGCCGCTGTCGGCAACCTTATTTACAAAGACGTCACTCATACCACGAAATTAAAATAAAAAACCGGCTCCATCTTATGGGGCCGGTAATTATAACTTTCTATAAACGGAAATTAAAAACTTTCGCTGCGCTTATCTTTTATATCGGCTTGCTTACGCAATCCTTCAAACCAGTTGTTAGTTTGATTGCGCAATCCTGCTATACGGGTTGCTTTTTTCTGTGCAGCGATATCCCCAGCGTCTGCAGGTTTTTTCTGAATACTATTCACTTTCAATACATATACCGCATTTGTTCCTTCAATTGGAGCAGAAGCTTTCGCCTGATATTCCTTGTTAAAGGCAGCACCAATCAATTTAGGTTCAACACCAAGGCCATTAATCATTTGTGCGGAAAAACTGAGGGTAGAATCAGCACCAATTGTTGACACCTGCTTTCCGTATGCTGCAGCAGCTGATTCTAAAGTTGGGTTTGTACCAAGCTTAGCTTTAATGATAACGGCCTTTTTTTGTTTTACAACAATAGCTTCAGCACCACTTCTTGCGGTGGATGCATCCTGTGTGCCTTCTTTTTCAATTTTATCCACGGTTGCAACGATGAAATGATCGCCAATACTAAAAGGTTCACTTACTGCGCCTTGCTTTGCATCAAACGCCCATTTGATAAGCGGACGCGCATCAGTTAATGTTTCTCCAACTGCAAAATCATTTTCCTTGATGATATTTGGTACATGTGTGATCATCACCCCTTGCTGCTTGGCGTAGTTTGCCAGTTCTAACGGGGATTTTGAGGCAGACGCTTTAGTTGCTTCAATACTTGCATTGTTAATCGTTGTTTCACTTGGATCAACGGCTTTTGCCAGGAACGCTATTTTGTAAGCTGGTTTAAATGAGATTTGGCTAAGAATATCTATTACATGGTACCCAAATTGCGTACGAACTACATCCTTTGTACCTACTGGCTTATTAAAAGTAAAATCATTGAATTCCCCAACCATGGTACCATAGCCAAAAGTACCCAGATCACCACCCTTATCCTTGCTGCCATCAGAAGAATATTTCAAAGCCAAGGCGCCAAAGTCGGCACCACCTTTTATTGCAGCGAGAATACTATCTGCAAGTTTTTTAGCAACACTATCTGCCATCAGGGGCTGACCGGTTTGAGGATCGTTGGTAGGAATTAAAATGTGGCGTGCTCTTACGCTGTCGGGTAATTCTTTAGTTCCAAG
>JANXYS010000082.1 GCA_025355935.1 Chitinophagales bacterium
TTAAAGCAAAGTTCAATGCTACGCAGGATGAAATACTAGTTCGTGCCATACAAGCAGTAAAATGGGCAAAGAATTTTGTTGACGACGTGGAATTCTATGCAGAAGATGCCGGCCGAACCAGCAACGAATACCTTGCGCGTGTAATAGAAGCCGTTATCAAAGCCGGGGCTACGACGGTAAATATTCCGGATACTACCGGCTATTGCCTTCCCCACCAATACGGAGAAAAAATTGCCTACCTCGTCAAAAACGTTCCAAACATTGATAAAGCAGTTATATCCTGCCATTGCCATAACGATCTTGGTCTTGCAACCGCAAACTCCATTGCAGGTATTATCGCGGGAGCACGGCAAATTGAATGTACGATAAACGGTTTGGGTGAGCGAGCCGGTAATACTTCCCTGGAAGAAGTAGCTATGATTATTCAACAACACAAAGACATAGGCTTTTTTACAAATATCAAAAGCAGGCAATTAAACCCGCTTAGCCGTACTGTATCCGATGTAATGCGAATGCCTGTGCAACCTAACAAAGCAATTGTTGGAAGCAATGCATTTTCACACTCATCCGGTATTCACCAGGATGGGTTTCTTAAGGATGCCCTCACCTATGAAATTATCAACCCCGAAGACGTTGGAGCAGACAGTTCTAAAATCGTTCTAACTGCAAGGAGTGGTCGAAGCGCATTAGCGTTTAGATTCCAAAATTTGGGATTTAACTTTAATCGCAATGACGTTGATACTTTGTATGATGAGTTTTTAAAGGTAGCAGATAGTAAAAAAGAGGTGAGCGATGATGACCTGTGTACTCTAGCAAAGGCGTATACCACGCAGGTAGCCTGATTTTTAGCAGAACTGCCGGGTACCGGCATCGACATTATTAGTGTTGCACTATGCACATTAAAACAATGATCAACAAACTTGCCCTACTAAAAGGGCGGTTAAAAAGTTACAAGGATGGGTAAAACACTTTTTGAAAAAATTTGGGACCAGCACATTGTTAAAACAATAACGGATGGCCCCTCTGTGCTATATATTGACAAACATCTGATTCACGAAGTAACAAGTCCGCAGGCTTTTGCGGGAATTGAGAAAAGAGGGTTACAGATTTTCAGGCCGGAGCAAATTGTAGCTACCGCAGATCACAATGTTCCTACACTCAATCAACATCTGCCTATTAAGGAAGAGTTGAGCAGGGTTCAGGTTGATACACTCATTGCCAATTGCACCAATCATAACATTAGCTTGTATGGCCTCGGACATCCTTACCAGGGTATTGTTCATGTCATCGGACCTGAGCTCGGCATCACTCAGCCCGGTATGACGATTGTTTGTGGTGATAGCCATACCAGCACCCACGGTGCCTTTGGCGCTATCGCGTTTGGGATAGGAACCAGTGAAGTTGAAATGGTTTTTGCTACACAATGTTTACTGCAGACAAAGCCTAAACAAATGCGTATAAACGTAGATGGTGATCTTAAGCCAGGTGTATTGTCAAAAGATATTGTACTCTACATATTATCAAAGATTTCTGCTAGCGGAGCTACAGGTTTCGCGGTCGAATATGCCGGAAGCACTATCAGGAACCTATCTATGGAAGCGCGCATGACGGTGTGCAACATGAGTATTGAGATGGGCGCGCGCTGCGGGTTGATAGCTCCAGATGACACAACTTTCGAATACATGCATGGTAAAAAGTTTGCGCCTGCCGGCCTCGACTGGGTTTCGGCACTGCAAAAGTGGGAAACGTTGTATAGTGATGACAACGCCGTTTTTGATGAAGAAGTCAATATCGATGCGGCTGATATTCCAACAATGATCACCTACGGCACCAACCCCGGAATGAGTATGGCTATTAATGGTCTTGTACCCAGCGATACTACAATGGATGAAAAGGACCGTGCATCTTTTATAAAAGCCATGAATTACATGGGTATTAAGCCCGGCGCTGCCATAAAAGGTCAGAAGATTGATTATGTATTTATAGGTAGTTGCACCAACAGTCGCATTGAAGACCTTCGCCTTGTTGCAGATTTTGTGAGAGGAAGGCATAAAGCTGACGATGTGGAAGTGTGGGTTGTACCCGGTAGTAAACAAGTAGAACAGCAAGCAATTGAGGAAGGGATTGATAAAATATTTGAAGCTGCAGGGTTCCAGTTGAGGCAGCCAGGGTGTAGCGCATGCCTCGGTATGAATGAAGATAAAATACCCGCGGGAAAATATTGTATCAGCACGAGCAACCGCAATTTTGAAGGACGGCAGGGGGCAGGGGCCCGTACGTTACTGGCCAGCCCGTTAAGTGCTGCTGCTGCCGCACTAACTGGCAGGGTAACTGATGTAAGTGAATTGAGCAACAAAAATTAAGAAAGAGCAGGTAAACATGAGCAAAAATAAAATTGATATTATCCAGTCAACCTTTGTTCCGCTGAACATAGAGAATATTGATACTGATCAGATCATCCCTGCGCGTTTTTTAAAGGGCACAACGCGGGATGGGTTTGGTAAAAATCTTTTCCGCGACTGGAGGTATGAGGATGATGACGAGTTGAAACCTAAAGCGAGTTTTGTTTTAAATGTTCCGTCTTATCATGGTAAAATTCTTGTTGCCGGCGCAAACTTCGGGTGCGGCTCATCAAGAGAGCATGCGGCGTGGGCCATCCTCGATGCGGGATTCACAGCGGTGGTAAGTAGTTTTTTTGCTGACATTTTTAAAAACAATGCGCTCAATAATGGCGTGCTACCCGTAACCGTAAGTGAAGCATTCCTGCAAAAAATATTCATGCAAAACAGCAACGCACTGCTTACAATCTCCTTAGAAAAGCAAACACTTACTATTGACGGCACCGGCGACTCAGAGTCGTTTTACATCAACCCGTATAAAAAAGAATGCCTGTTAAATGGATATGATGATATCGATTATTTACTGAGCATTAAAGAAGATATAATTAATTACGAAACGCATCCTGCATAAACCTACACCTATGTTTAAAAAAATCGCAGTATTAAATGGGGACGGCATTGGGCCGGAAGTTACCCGCCAGTCAGTTAAAGTACTAAAGGCTATTGCCGAACAATTCGACCATGATTTCCAGTTTACAGAGGCTTTAATCGGAGCCGATGCTATTGATAAGACAGGCTCACCACTACCTGTTGAGACCATTGACATCTGCGTCGACAGCGACGCTATATTATTTGGTGCCATTGGCCATCCTAAATATGATAACGATCCTACTGCAAAAGTAAGACCGGAGCAGGGTTTGCTAGGGCTTCGTAAGGCACTACAATTGTTCGCCAATATCCGCCCTGTAACAACGTATACTACCCTTCATTTTTTATCGCCGCTAAAGTCAAAGAATATTACCGGCGTTGATTTTATTATCTACCGCGAACTCACCGGAGGTATTTATTTTGGAAAAAAAGAACTAACAAGCGACGGTACCACTGCCATTGACGAATGCGTTTACAGCCGACATGAAATCGAAAGAATTAGTCATCTTGCTTTCCAGGCCGCCCAAAAACGCCGTAAAAAGTTAACCCTGGTAGATAAAGCAAACGTACTGGAAACCTCTAGATTATGGCGGAAGGTTGTTCAGGAAATGGCACCCGCTTACAGTGACGTTGCAGTTGATTATCTATATGTAGATAATGCAGCTATGCAAATTATCCTTAACCCAAAGCAATTTGATATAATTCTTACTGAAAATATGTTTGGCGATATTATAAGTGATGAAGCCAGCGTGATCAGCGGTTCACTCGGGCTTTTGCCATCTTCCTCTATCGGTAGTAAAACGGCCTTATTTGAACCTATACATGGGTCTTATCCACAGGCAGCAGGAAAAGATATTGCAAATCCAATCGGCTCGATACTAAGCACCGCAATGATGCTTGATCACCTTGGCTTAACAGAAGAGGCTTTACTTGTACGCAATGCAGTTGAATGGACAATAGAGAATCGTTTTGTTACAAAAGATATTGATCCGGTTAATTTCTATTTCACTTCTACTGTTGGGGAACTCATTATTGACTTCATTCATAAAAATTTCTTTGATAGGGTCAACAATGAAAATATTGAGTTACGTAAATCAACAATAATATAATAAAGGCAAAGCTTTTTAGAAAGTTTTTGCAGAAAAAGTTCTTTGTTTTTAAAACAGGCAGTTGTATATTAGCATTAAGAAATTCCTTCATGAACAAAGTGAATGTAAATAATGTGATGACTGTTATAACTACAATATTTATTGTGGTTGTCATAATTATTATTCCTGCATTGCACAGAGGAGGACCTATCTAATATTTTAAATTAAGAAAAGATATACAAGGCCCACCTCTAAAAGGTGGGTCTTTTTTTATCTGCTTTAGCAGCAACAATAATCAATTATGTTTTAGCGTGCTTACATTTTACGTACTAAAATAAGATCTAAAAATAAAGATGAGCGAACTAAATAAATATAGTAAGACGATTACTCAGGATGAGACCCAACCTGCGGCGCAGGCCATGTTATATGGAATCGGGCTTACGGAAGAGGACTTAGCCAAAGCCCAGGTAGGAGTTGTGAGCATGGGTTATGATGGAAATACCTGCAATATGCACTTAAACGACCTGGCGAAGGTTGTAAAGCAGGGCGTATGGGATCATGATCTTATAGGATTAATCTTCAACACAATTGGTGTTAGCGACGGAATCAGTAATGGAACTGACGGTATGAGGTATAGTTTAGTAAGCCGGGACATTATTGCTGATAGCATTGAGGCGGTATGCGGTGCACAATATTATGATGCGCTCATTGCATTACCGGGGTGTGATAAAAACATGCCCGGAAGCATCATTGCTATGGGCCGGCTTAACCGCCCCTCTATCATGGTGTATGGTGGTACTATTGCACCGGGCCATTATAAAGGAGAAGATCTGAACATTGTTTCAGCGTTTGAAGCACTGGGTAAAAAGATTGCCGGACAGCTCGATGAAGCGGATTTCAAAGAAATCATTCGTCATGCATGCCCCGGTGCCGGAGCTTGTGGCGGAATGTATACGGCTAACACAATGGCTAGTGCTATAGAAGCACTTGGAATGAGCCTGCCCTTTTCTTCCTCCAACCCTGCCCTGAGCGAAGAAAAGCAACGGGAATGCTTAGACGCAGGTAAATTTATCAGGCTATTATTAGAAAAAGATATTAAGCCACGGGACATTATGACCCGCAAGGCCTTTGAAAACGCCATAGTCACTGTCATGGTTTTAGGCGGAAGCACAAACGCCGTGTTGCACCTGATTGCAATGGCAAAGAGTGTTGATGTGGAATTAACACAGGATGATTTCCAAACCATAAGCAACCGCATCCCGGTACTTGCTGATTTTAAGCCGAGCGGAAAATACCTTATGCAGGATCTGCATAACCATGGCGGCGTGCCGGCAGTTATGAAATATCTATGGAAGCAAGGCTTATTGCATGGCGAATGCCTCACTGTTACCGGTAGAACAATCGCAGAAAACCTTGAACTGGTTCCTGATTTAGATTTTGATAAGCAAAAAATCATTTACCCGCTTGATCAGCCTTTAAAAGCTACCGGTCACTTGCAGATATTATACGGCAATCTTGCTGAAAAGGGCAGTGTTGCTAAAATCAGCGGCAAAGAAGGGGAAAAATTTACGGGTCCGGCACGCGTATTTGATGGCGAGCATGAACTTATTGCAGGTATTAACTCTGGAAAAATTCAGCCAGGCGATGTAGTTGTCATCCGGTACGTGGGGCCTAAAGGCGGCCCCGGAATGCCCGAAATGCTGAAGCCAACGTCGGCGCTTATTGGTGCAGGTTTAGGTAAAAGTGTAGCGTTAATTACTGATGGACGTTTTAGTGGCGGCACTCACGGTTTTGTAGTTGGGCATATTACCCCGGAGGCATTCGACGGAGGACTTATTGCGATGGTGCAGGATGAAGATGTCATTGAACTGGACGCAGTGAACAACAGCATCAATCTTAAAGTAACTAATGACACGATTGCGGCACGAAAAGCATCATGGAAACAACCTACTCTTAAAGCAACTAAAGGGCTTCTTTTTAAATATGCGCAGTGTGTGAAGGATGCAAGCGAAGGCTGCGTAACAGATGAATTATAATTACCGATTTTAAATTTTTTTTATGGAGACTCTTCAATTAGAAAAACAAGAAACAATTGCGCCATTGGTTACACAGGTAAGTGGTTCAGTTGCTGTGCTGGAAGCTATGATTGCAGAAAATGTAAACGAAATATTTGGTTATCCTGGTGGTGCAATCATGCCAATTTACGATGCCCTGTATGATTATCAAAATAAACTAAATCATATTCTTGTCCGCCACGAACAAGGTGCTATTCATGCTGCTCAGGGATTCGCCAGAGCTAGCGGTAAAACTGGTATCGTCTTCGCAACAAGCGGCCCTGGTGCAACTAATTTAGTTACAGGCCTTGCTGATGCCATGATCGACAGTACACCGTTAGTTTGTATTACAGGGCAGGTATTCGCGCATTTGCTTGGTACAGATGCATTCCAGGAAACTGACGTGATCAATATTACAACCCCTGTTACCAAGTGGAATTACCAGGTTACTGACGCAACGGAAATACCTGCGGTGCTGGCAAAAGCTTTTTATATTGCAGCAAGTGGTCGGCCCGGCCCGGTATTAATTGACATTACCAAGAATGCACAACTCCAGGTATTTGATTATAAAGGCTACACAAAATGCCAGCATATAAGGAGTTATCGGCCTAAGCCAATCGTACGTAAAGAATATTTGGAAGAAGCGGCAAAACTTATCAATGAGGCAAAAAAGCCTTTCGTAATATTTGGGCAGGGTATTATTCTTGGTTCGGCAGAGAAAGAGTTCACAACTTTTATAGAGAAAGGGAATCTACCCGCAGCATGGACCATCATGGGTATGAGTGCGATCCCGACTGATCATCCGCTTGGGGTCGGAATGCTCGGAATGCATGGTAATTATGGCCCAAACGTTCTTACAAATGAATGTGATGTGCTTATCGCAGTCGGGATGCGGTTTGATGATCGCGTTACTGGTCGACTTGATAAGTATGCGAGGCAGGCTAAAGTAATTCACCTTGATATTGACCCCTCTGAAATTGATAAAAATGTTAAGACAACTGTTCCCGTTTGGGGCGATTGTAAGGAAACATTGCCAATGCTCACTGCCCTGCTTGATAAGAAAGATAACAGTGCATGGATTGAAAGATTTGCGGAGTTCGCCCGGGAGGAACTGAACACTTGTATAACCCCCGAGCTAAACCCGGAATCAGAGGAGCTGACTATGGGTGAGGTAATCAAGACATTAAATGAATTAACCGGAGGGAATGCTATTGTTGTTACTGACGTAGGGCAACACCAAATGGTGGCCTGCAGGTATACAAAATATAATAGCAGTAAAAGTAATATTACCAGCGGCGGTTTGGGTACAATGGGCTTTGCCTTACCAGCTGCCATTGGCGCAAAATTTGGAGCCCCGCAACGAACTGTAGTAGCCATCATCGGCGATGGAGGGGTACAAATGACGATACAGGAATTAGGGACTATCATGCAAACAGGAATTGCAGTTAAGATAATGATCTTGAATAACCAGTTTCTCGGAATGGTTCGTCAATGGCAGGAATTATTTATGGATAAACGTTACTCTTTCACAGATATTAAAAGTCCGGATTTTGTCAAGGTTGCCGATGGATATGGTATTGCCGGACGGAAAGTGAGCGACAGGATTGACTTAGCCGGGGCAGTAAAAGAAATGCTTGACTTTGATGGCTCCTACCTGTTAGAAGTTATGGTAGGTAAGGAAAATAATGTGTTCCCGATGGTACCACAGGGATGCAGTGTAAGTGAAATAAGGCTTAAATAACGAGTGCAAGATTTAATTTACAAAAATGAACAAGGCAGAATATACAATCACGGTATACACGGAAAACCAGATAGGGTTGCTCAACCGGATAGCCATTATTTTTTCGCGACGTAAGATCAATGTTGATAGTTTAAATACCTCGCCTACGGAAGTAGAAAGTGTGCATCGTTTTACTATTGTAATTATTGAAACAGAAGATGTAGTTAGAAAACTGTGCCGGCAAATAGAAAAGCAGGTGGACGTTTTAAAGGCTTTTTACAACACAGAGGAAGAAATTGTTTGGCAGGAAATGGCGCTATATAAAGTGCCTACAGATGAAATAGCGGAAAAGGTAAAAGTAGAACGATTATTACGCGAGTATGGAGCGAGAGCAGTCGTTATAAGAAAGGATTATACGGTGTTTGAAACAACCGGTCACCGGGAAGAAACTGCCGGGCTTATCAGGGCCCTCGAACCTTTCGGATTGATAGAATTTGTAAGGAGTGCGCGTATAGCTATTATCAAAGACAGTAGTGGATTTCATGAGAAACTAAAATCGTACGAACTTGCCGCCCCTGGAGAAGAGCTGGTAGAAAATGAGTTCCTGAATCAGCAGGATGAAGTTTTTACCATGTAGACTAAAATTGAAAAAGGACGCATAATAATTTATTTATAGTGCAAGGGAATAATGGTACACTGGAAATAGAAATTGATCATCATAATTAGAAATACAAACATTCTTTATAATTAAAAAAAACAAAAAATGGCAACTTTAAATTTTGCAGGCAGTGAAGAAAACGTTGTAACCAGGGATGAATTTCCGTTGGCAAAAGCACAGGAAGTTTTGAAAGATGAAATCGTGGCAGTGATAGGTTATGGTGTACAGGGACCGGGACAGGCATTAAACCAAAAAGAGAATGGCATTAATGTTATTATAGGCCAGAGAAAAAATTCAAAGAGTTGGGATAAAGCAGTTCGCGATGGTTTCGTTGAAGGCGAAACCTTATTTGAAATAGAAGAAGCGCTTCAAAGAGGAACGATTATCTGTTACCTTTTGAGTGATGCTGCACAGATAGCTATGTGGCCAACTGTTAAAAAACATCTTACCCCGGGTAAAGCACTATATTTTTCACATGGCTTTGGAATTACCTATAACGAACAAACAGGAATTATTCCACCAGCGGATGTAGATGTTTTTTTAGTAGCTCCAAAAGGAAGCGGAACATCATTGCGCCGTATGTTTTTACAAGGACGCGGGTTAAACAGTAGCTATGCAATTTTCCAGGACGCCACCGGCCGCGCATTTGAAAGAGTAGTATCTCTTGGAATCGCTATTGGGTCAGGCTACCTATTTGAAACGAACTTTAAGAAAGAAGTATATTCTGATCTAACCGGTGAAAGGGGAACTTTAATGGGTGCAATTCAAGGTATATTCGCTGCCCAGTTTGAAGTGTTACGAAAAAATGGGCACTCTCCGTCAGAAGCTTTTAATGAAACAGTAGAAGAACTAACTCAGTCTCTTATGCCCTTAGTTGCCGAAAATGGGATGGACTGGATGTATGCAAATTGCAGTACTACTGCTCAACGCGGCGCGTTAGACTGGTGGAAGAAATTCCGTGATGCAACTATGCCCGTATTCTCCGAATTATATCAAAGTGTTGCAGAAGGAAAAGAGGCCGCCAAATCCATTGAGAGTAATAGCAAAGCCGACTATCGTGAGAAATTGGAAGAAGAATTAAAAGAGCTTCGCGATAGTGAACTTTGGCAGGCAGGCAAAACGGTAAGAAGCCTTCGCCCGGAAAATCAAAAGCCGGCAGAGGAAAACTTTACTGCATTTAACCCCCGCAAATTTACCGAAGCGATAAAATAAAATCTCATTCTTGCGAAGAAATAATTCGAATAGATGGATACAATAACAACAGGCGCATTATTAAACTTTGCCGAAGCTTCTCAAAGATTGAAGGCGGTGGTGAGGAGAACGCCCTTGAACTTTAATCAGCATTTGTCGGCGAAATATGCATGTAATATCTTCCTTAAGAGGGAAGATTTACAGGAGGTAAGGTCTTACAAGATTCGCGGCGCGTATAACATGATGAGTAACCTTAGCCCGGCGCAATTACAGCGAGGAGTGGTATGCGCCAGCGCCGGAAATCATGCTCAGGGATTTGCATATTCCTGTAAAAAATTAAATTGCCGCGGTGTGATTTTTATGCCCGTGATTACACCTAACCAGAAAATCAACCAGACTAAAATGTTTGGCGAGAATTTCATTGACATAAAATTGGTAGGTGACACCTTTGATGACTGCGCGGTAGCGGCTAAAAAATACACAGAAGAAAATAACATGGTGTTTATTCCCCCCTTCGATGATTTAAAAATTATCGAAGGGCAGGGGACAGTGGGTGTTGAAATACTTGAAGACCTAAACGATGTTGATTATTTGTTTGTGCCGGTAGGCGGCGGCGGACTAAGTGCAGGCGTAGGATCATTTTTTAAAACATGGTCGCCTAAAACTAAGATTATTGGCGTTGAACCCGAAGGAGCCCCATCCATGTATGAAGCACTGAAAGCAGGTCACCCGGTTATGCTTGATAATATTGAGCGGTTTGTAGATGGTGCCGCAGTTAAAAGAGTTGGAGATATTACATTCAGCATTTGCAAGGATGTACTGGATGATATGTATCTTGTTCCTGAAGGGAAAGTTTGCACTACTATTTTAAAATTGTATAACGAAGATGCCATAGTTGTTGAGCCAGCCGGCGCATTATCAATCGCCGCTCTTGATGCCTATGCAGAAGTAATTAAAGGAAAAAATGTGGTGTGTGTTGTAAGCGGAAGTAACAATGATATAGACAGGATGCAGGAAATAAAAGAACGCAGCCTGCAGTATGAGGGTTTGAAGCATTATTTCCTGGTAAGGTTTGCTCAACGCCCCGGTGCATTAAAAGAGTTTGTAAATCATGTGCTCGGAGAGCATGATGATATAACACGCTTTGAGTATATGCAAAAACACAATAAGGAAACTGGCCCCGCGCTGGTGGGAATCGAGCTAAAATTGAAAGAAGATTACCAGACCCTTTTACAAAATCTTGACCGATACAGAGTAAACTATACAGAATTAAAAAGTAATGATAATGCCTTTGGATATCTCGTTTAGCCCAAGTAGTTAGTAACTAGCCTTCCGAGTTTTTTTCAGACTCTAACATTCCGCCAATACTCTTGAGAATATTAAAAAGCTGTTCAGCTTTGTAGCCGAATATTCGTAAGATAAGCCCGTTGACAGGTGCTATACTGATCCCGAATTCTATAGTGTCAAATTGCGCTAATTTATCATAAAACATTTTCCTGATTACCGCCATATCTTTCTTTTCATCCAGGAAGAAAAGCGTTGCCTGGTGAGTGAATCCTTCGAGCATACCGATGCCAGCTAAACTCTTTATATTAGGCTGCATCAAAATGTTTTCCCGAATAGCAATCTTTTGATTGATGTATATTTCCGTGAGGCTATGTACTTTTGAAAATATAAAACTCTCGCCGCTTCCTGCTCTGCCGCAGGTAAGGATTTCTCCCCATATTAACGAGCAATCGTTTTGGAGGTGAATAGTATTTTTGGTTTTAAAAGCTGCGGCCTCGTGGGGCACGCATGGATGCGGGATAAAAGTTAAATGCGCCCCTTCGCTTAAACAAATATTCATTTGCTGGTAGGCGCCTGTTTTCATGTGATATAGTCGTTGGTAACACTGGCTCTCAAGTTTTAAACTAGTGCCTTCCAATAATTTTAAATCATACCGGTGGTCATCACCATCGAGCAGCCCCGGCGAAGCAGTCATGATCATGAGTTGAAGTTGCGACTCCTTCTTGTCTTCGGTAATATTTGCAATTTTAAAAGGTTGTGTGCAATACGATTCCTGTAAGATGGTTCTGCCATTTCTGAGTACCGTTACGATATTACATTGGGAGATCATCGGAGGAGGATTGGTTCTGTCGTCTCTTCCGTTAATGCATATTTTTTAATCCAGCCAATGATACTTTCGAGTCCCTCCAACGTCATCAGATTGGTAAAAACAAACGGACTGCCCTTTCTCATTTTACGCGCATCTCGTTCCATGATGCCGAGGTCGGCCAGCACGTACGGTGCGAGATCAATTTTGTTTATCACAAGCAGATCACTTCGCGTAATTCCCGGACCCCCTTTGCGTGGAATTTTATCGCCTTCGGCGACATCAATAACAAAAATAGTAAGATCGGCAAGGTCGGGACTAAAAGTAGCGGATAAGTTATCTCCGCCGCTTTCGATAAAGATTATATCAAGGTTAGGAATTCGTTCAGCCATATCTTCAACAGCTTCCATATTCATACTCGCGTCTTCACGGATTGCAGTATGCGGACATCCACCAGTCTCTACGCCTGTAATTCTTTCGGCAGGCAATAAGCTGTTCTGGGTTAAATATTCAGCATCTTCTTTTGTGTAGATATCGTTGGTGATAACCCCGATGCTATAGCCGGGATAGAGCTTCCTGCAAAGCCTTTCAATAAGTGCCGTTTTACCAGATCCTACCGGGCCGGCTATTCCAATCTTAATATATTTGCGTTCTGCCATGGTTTTTATTTGTTTGTTATGACATATACAATCTTGAATAGAGATCTTCATGTTGCATGCACCGGATATCAAAACCCGGACAGCTGAGGCCAAGAAGATCTTCATCGGGTTTCAAAGTATCCTGTACCAATGTTGTAATAACATGATGTAGACTGAATAATATTTCCTGACCGTCTTGCTGCCCAAGCGGAATTAATTTAACGCAGTTGGTTATAAAGCCTGCAGCTGCATTAAAGTAAAAACCAGATAAAACCTCTTCCTTTTTAATCGATAAAGCAGCACCGCATAATGAGAAGGCGATCGAATAATGTCCTGGTGTGGATTTGATATTTATTTCTTTTGCAAATTTTTCAACCTGGGTTGAATTAATTAATGGTGCAAATAATTTTATAAGTCTTGCCCCGAGTCTTTGACTTGCCTGCCTCGATTCGGACGATAATTTCACAGCATTACACTTTGCATCAAGCAATAAAATCTTTTCAAAATCGTATTCTGTAGCCGCATCAAAACAAAGCGAGACGAATGCTGCGTCGGTATATTGAATATTGTTTGTAATCATACTCAGCACAAATTCTTTTGCGGAAGCTTTATTGGTAACGAGTCCCTTCTGAACATATGTCTCCAGGCCAGCAGAATGAGCATATCCTCCGATGGGCAGAGCGGGATCAGAAAGTTGTAAAAGACTTAAAAGAGGGTTCATCCAGTCATAAATTTTTTTGCGATATATCAAATTCCGCGCTCAAATGGACTTCTGCCGAAACCGTACTTTTCAGTGCCTGCATTAATTTCCTGTCGCCGCGGGCTACAATAAAACCTGATACCTCGAGCCACCTGAATAAAGGCCACTCAAAAGCTACCAGCAACTCATCGTTTGAATAAAACAAGGGAAGATGACGATTGCCAATTTCGTAGCAAGCTCCTGCCAGTTCTATATTGTCTTTTGGCGTAATGATGATGCAATCGCATGTAGGAATAGCCACAACAATTACGCTGCCTTCATCTTCGTACAAAACATCTCCCTCTGCAAACGCAGGACTTGCATTTAGAAATTTTAAAGTAAGTTCTTTGCCACCGGAGCTAACTTTATGAAGTATGCGCTTATTAGTTTCGAACCATTCAATTAATAAATAGTCGATTTCCTTATGCGGTACCGGGTAGCTATTAGTGTTTCCTCTTTTTTCCTGGATGACTATCATTAAAATAAAAAATATCGTTGCGTCAATGGAAGTTCTTTCGCTGGTTCACAGGTAATATGTTCGCCATCTACACGCACTTCATAATTTTCTGGATTCACATCTATTTGAGGCGTAGCATCATTGTGAATCATATCTTTTTTAGAGATCGTCCGACAGTTCTTCACAGGTAATACTTTTTTTTGTAAACCATATCCTTTTATGGTTTTGTTGTCAATAGAAATTTGGGAGACAAACGTAAAACAAGTATCAAATAAAGCCTTGCCGTAAGCTCCGAACATAGGCCTGTATAGAACGGGTTGTGGTGTTGGTATAGACGCATTAGGGTCGCCCATTCTGCCGGCGATGATCATGCCGCCCTTGATAATAAGTTCTGGTTTTGCTCCAAAAAGCGCTGGCTTCCATAGAACAAGGTCGGCAAACTTTCCACTTTCAATCGATCCGACATATTCACTTATGCCGTGGGAAATTGCTGGGTTAATGGTGTATTTCGCAACGTATCTTTTCGCACGGAAATTATCATTTTCATTAACTTTATCATTGTTAAGCGGACCCCGTTGTTTTTTCATTTTGTCAGCTGTTTGCCAGGTTCTTGTTATTACCTCAGCAACCCGTCCCATCGCCTGGCTATCAGAACTCATCATACTAAACACGCCCATATCATGAAGAATATCTTCAGCAGCAATTGTTTCCGGGCGAATACGACTATCAGCAAATGCTACATCTTCTGAAACGTTTTTATCAAGGTGGTGACAAACCATTAGCATGTCAAGATGCTCGTCGATTGTATTAATAGTGTAGGGTCTTGTCGGGTTAGTGGAGGACGGTAAAACATTTGTGTACATAGCAGCTTTTATGATGTCAGGCGCATGACCGCCCCCCGCGCCCTCTGTATGAAATGTATGTATGACCCGGCCGTCGATGGCCCTAATGGTGTCTTCAAGAAATCCTGATTCATTAAGGGTATCGGTATGTATGGCAACCTGAACGTCGTAACGGTCGGCTACCTTGAGAGAAGCGTCAATAACAGCGGGCGTGGATCCCCAGTCTTCATGAATTTTTAAACCGAGTGCGCCTGCTTCTATCTGTTCCTCCAGCGGACCAATTGCTGAACAATTCCCTTTTCCATAAAAGCCAAGATTCATAGGAAATGCGTCAGCTGCTTCAAGCATTTTTCGAATATTCCATGCGCCCGGAGTTACGGTGGTTGCATTAGTACCATCTGCCGGACCCGTACCGCCTCCAAGCATAGTTGTTATGCCACTGTACAAGGCATGCTCAATAAGCTGCGGGCATATAAAATGAATGTGAGTATCAATGCCACCTGCAGTAACTATCAGACCAGCCCCGCCATGTACTTCGGTTGAAGCCCCAATGACCATATTTTCAGTGATGCCATCCATGGTGTCGGGATTGCCTGCCTTGCCAACTGCAACAATTTTTCCATCTTTAATGCCGATGTCAGCTTTTACAATTCCCCAATGGTCGAGGATCATCACACTGGTAATCACAAAATCCAGTACCCCGTCTTTGCGCAAAGCGCGGGCCGACTGGGCCATTCCATCCCGGATGGTTTTTCCACCGCCGAATTTAGCTTCATCGCCATACACCGTATAATCTTTTTCAATTTCGATGAAGAGCCCGGTATCGCCTAAACGCACTTTATCACCGGTTGTAGGGCCGTACATGTTTGCATATTTTCTCCGGCTAATCTCCATAGCGAGGCATATTTAAATAGTGAAAGATATATAGGATTGTGAGCAACTACGTTGTTGGCCCATTCACCTTATTATGAAAACCAAAAATGTTTTGATCTCCACCAAAGCTAACAAGCTCTACTTCTTTCTCTTCTCCGGGCTCAAACCTTACAGCCGTTCCTGCCGCAATGCTTAATCGCTTTCCAAATGCTTGCGCCCTCTCGAAGAGAAGCCCATTGTTTACTTCAAAAAAATGGTAGTGAGAACCTACCTGTACTGGTCGGTCGCCAATGTTTGTGACTGGTATTTTACTTACCGGGCGGTTAGCATTTAGTTCAATCATACCCGATTTTAAAATATATTCTCCTGGAATCATAGCATTAAAAGGCTTGGTTAATGGATGAACAATTGATTATTACCGAATAGGGTCATGGACTGTAACTAATTTCGTTCCATCGGGGAAAGTTGCTTCAATCTGAACTTCGTCAATCATTTCCGGGATGCCTTCCATTACTTCGTTCCGCCTTAAAATAGTAGCACCGTAATGCATTAATTCAGCTACGGACTTACCGTCCCTTGCTGCTTCCTGCAACCGACTACTGATTAGGGCTATAGCTTCCGGGTAGTTTAATTTTAAACCACGAGCTTTACGTTTTTCAGCCAATTCACCCGCAAGGAACAGTAGTAGTTTTTCTGATTCTCTTGGTGTTAAATGCATTGAACTATTTAGATAAAGTTTGGTTGTGAATTTTTTATATCACTTCTAAGTTAACTTAAGCGACCCAAGCTTTTAGATAAAGTTACCTCGTATTTTCAAGTCTTGTAAACCAGTAGACTTATCCATCATTTTGGACATCATTACGTACTGCCCGTTAAATCATTAAATGACAATGATTTATCAATCTTATTATGTATTGCACGTAATTATTTGTAGCCAAAATATATTTCATGCATCGTTTATTTAAAATTATATTTAAATAATCGTAAACTCGACTTACGAATAACTTCCAATAATTCTATATACTGTCCTTATTGAAACGTTTTAATAGGAAAATCAATCCAATTTAAACAGGATATTTTTTTAGCATAATTTATAGTTTAAGATGACTGAAACAAAAGGCCTTTACGACCCTTCCTTTGAACACGACTCCTGCGGAATTGGCTTTGTCGCCCATTTGAAAGGGAGCAAATCAAATCAACATATTTCCGATGCACTTACCGTGCTCGAAAATATGGAGCATCGCGGTGCATGCGGCTGTGAAGATAACACCGGCGATGGGGCAGGCATCCTTTTTCAAATACCCCACGAATTCTTTTTTGATGAATGTCTTAAACTCGGGCTGCACCTCCCGGCATATGGCAGGTACGCCGTAGGCGTAATTTTTTTTCCAAAAGAAATTCGTTTGCGCGAAGAGTGCCGGGATATTTTCAACAGGTCTGCCGAAAAACTTGGGCTCGAGATTCTGGGTTACCGGAAGGTGCCTGTAAATGCCAATGATATTGGTGAATCGGCCCTAAGTGTGCAACCGGAAATGGAGCATGTCTTTATCGCCTGCCCCGATCATATTAATGACGCAGACGCCTTCGAGAGGAAATTATATGTCCTTCGAAATTATTCCTCTCATACTATCAATAACACTGTTAAACATGATGCCATAGGATTTTACATTGCGTCACTCTCTTACAAAACTATCGTTTACAAGGGCCAGCTAACTAGTAAGCAAGTAAGGGATTATTTCCTCGATTTAAGCGATAAGCGTGTTGTGAGTGCATTCGGACTTGTTCATAGCCGCTTCGCGACTAATACTTTTCCCTCATGGAAGCTCGCGCAGCCATTTCGGTTTATAGCGCACAATGGAGAAATAAATACCCTGCAGGGTAACGTGAACTGGTTTAAAACAGGTGCGCATGGTTTTGTTTCACCCTATTTTAGCCGCGAGGAGATGGATATGCTGTTCCCCATTATTACGGAAGGCCAATCCGATTCCGCCTGCCTTGATAACGTCATAGAGTTACTATCACTTTGTGGAAGAAGCCTTCCCCATGTAATGATGATGCTGATTCCTGAGGCCTGGGATGGTAATGAACAAATGGATCCAATTAAAAAAGCATTTTACGAATTTCATGCATCAAAGATTGAGCCTTGGGATGGACCGGCTTCGATATCTTTCACCGATGGGAAAATTATTGGGGCTACGCTCGACAGGAATGGTCTTCGTCCCTCACGTTATTGCGTAACACATGATGACCGGGTGATTATGGCATCTGAAGCAGGCGCCCTGCCAATAGATCCGGCATTAGTTAAAGAAAAAGGCCGTCTGCAGCCTGGTAAAATGTTTGTGGTTGATATTGAGCAGGGCCGGATTATCAGCGACAGCGAATTGAAAAATACTATTTGCTCACAAAAGCCATATGCAAACTGGCTCAATCAGTATAAAATTAAACTGGAAGACCTCCCTGAACCGAGGGTGAAATTTTCACACCTTTCTGATGTTTCTGTTCTGAAGTATCAAAAGGTTTTTGGCTATAGCAAGGAGGATATTGAAACCATTATTAAGCCGATGGCCCTTGAATCAAAAGAGCCTATTGGGTCAATGGGTACAGATACCCCGCTCGCCATTTTAAGCGAAGAGCCACAACATCTGAGTTCTTACTTTAAGCAGTTATTTGCTCAGGTCACCAATCCGCCAATCGATCCGATCAGAGAAAAAATGGTGATGAGCCTTTCAATTTTCGTTGGGAACATTGGGAACCTGCTGGATGAATCCCCGGTGCATTGCCATAATGTAGCCTTAAAGCAACCCATTCTAAGCAATAACAAACTGGAAAAAATCAGGAGTATCGATACCGGGATCTTCCAGGCAAAAACTTTGCAGACCTACTTTCGTGCAGATGGCAGGAAAGGATCGTTGCAAAAAGGTCTGGAAAGACTATGCCGTTATGCCGAGGATGCAGTGCATGATGGTTTTGAGGTTATCGTATTAACAGATCGTGCAGTTGATAGTGATCACGCGTCTATCCCTACACTTCTTGCCACCGCCGCTGTGCATCATCATCTTATCCGAAAGGGGCTTCGCGGACAGGTAGGTATCATCGTAGAAGCCGGAGATGTTTGGGAAGTGCATCATTTTGCATGCCTCCTTGCGTTTGGTGCAACGGCTATTAACCCATATTTGGCATTATCTACTATACGTTGTATGAAATATAATGGCTCATGGGAATCGGATTATTCCGCTTATGAGATGCGCAAGAATTATATAAAGGCCGTATGTGATGGACTGTTAAAAGTGTTTTCGAAAATGGGGATTTCAACATTGCAGTCTTACCAGGGCGCACAGATATTGGAAATCCTGGGCATTAACCGGGATGTGGTTTCAAAATATTTTACAGGAGCCACCTCACGTATCGAAGGCATAGGGCTGGATGA